>JBLNAZ010000127.1:0-4369 GCA_050259615.1 Syntrophomonadaceae bacterium
AAGGATAATTACTGAAGAAAGAGCTAAAGCAATGAGCATGCTTAACCTGTACATTATTCTCCTCCGTAAGTTGTGAAAATTTAATAAGTACAGTAGCATTATTCCCGTTAATTACCTCATATTGGGTTTTGAAGAATTGCTGTATGCAAATTGCCAATAGTAAGTTATTTCATATTTTATTTATTGTCAAGCAGGTTATTGAAATATGGTCACAATCAGGCTACAGGCTTAAAAAGCTGTTAAATAAATACTTTATTTTAATTTATTTTTTATCCATTTTTAAGGGGTAAATAAAAAGTAAGTACCTCATATTGCCTTTAATACAAGTACTTTAATGGATACTGTATTGTAAGTTGTAATATTAAATAATGAGGTATATTATGGCCAGATTTCTTGCGAAAGCTTCCTACACTCCCGAAGGAACAAAAGGTTTGATGAAGGAAGGCGGGACTTCCAGAAAAGAAAATCTCGAAAGAGTTATAAAGGAAGTTGGGGGAACAGTTGAATCATTCTATTTTGCCTTTGGCGAAGCAGACGTCATTGTTCTGTTGGAATTACCCGATAATGTTACTGCGGCATCCCTTAGCATGACAATTAATTCAACAGGGCTGGTCCAGCTTTCAATTACTCCGCTGCTTACAGCAGAAGAAGTTGATGCAGCAGCAAAAAAGAGAATAGGATACAGGGCTCCCGGACAATAATATTTTCGTACACTGAGTGGGGTTTATGGGAATTAAAGTTATCATTACCGGCTCAACTGGCATGGTAGGAGAAGGTGTGCTCTTTGAGTGCCTGGAGAATCCTGCTGTATCACAGGTGCTCATTGTAAACCGCAGGCATTACAGCCTGAGCCACCCTAAGCTGCAGGAGTGTATTATCCCCGACTTTCTAAACCTGGATGAGTTTACTGAAAAACTGACAGGCTATGATGCATGCTTCTTTTGTGCCGGAGTAAGTTCTGCCGGGATGAAAGAAGCAGAATACCATCACATCACCTATGACATTACCATTAACTTTGCAAAAAAACTTGCATCCCTTAATCCTCAAATGATCTTTACTTATGTCTCGGGCGCCTGGACGGACAGCACTGAAAAGGGGAAAAGTATGTGGGCGCGTGTAAAAGGCAAAACCGAAAACGACCTTATGCGCCTGCCACTTAAGAGAGCATATAATTTCCGCCCCGGTTTTATGAAACCGGCTTCTGGACAGAAAAATATTAAGGGCCTTTATAAACCTATTATCATTTTATATCCACTATTGAATATGCTTTTCCCGAATTTTGTACTAACAATGCATGAAGTAGGCCGGGCCATGATTAACTGCGTACTAAAAGGTTACCCAAAGCAGATCCTGGAAGTAAAAGACATCAAGGCACTTGCTAAATAGCCGGATAATCAAGTTGAATTTACAAATATACTGATAGTTCAGGACTGGCAAGCGGTTAGGGCCAATTGACTCTGCCCTGAAAATGTACTAACTTCCCTTCAGTATTTATAACATAAGCCCTCAAATGCAGACACTTAACTACAAAAGGATCAACTGGCAGATTGAAGCAGTAAATTTACTGCTGGTAACCGGGGAAACAGCCCTTGCTTTCAGGGAAGATATGCTTCCACGAATATTGCCCGGCTTAATTGTCCAGGTTTGTACTTACGCACTCCTTTCTCTGGTTTACTACTTTATTCTGGGCCCCATGGTTCTATTCCCCAAAACTAATATGGCTGTTCCCTTAAAGAAGGTTGATATTACAGAAAAGGAATCCCTCAGACATATAAAACGGGGTATCATTTACTTTAATTCAACCAAGCTCATCATATCTTTTCTTATTACCTCAAACATCCTCATACAAATATATAAACTGACGGGTTACTACACAGTTTTCTCTTTAATTATTCTGGTAGCACTGCTTTTTTATCTTATAGTTATCTTTACAAGGCAAATGGCTTCGGCCAAAGGTTATGTGATTACCAGTAATAAGGAATTACTGCAGAATTTTATTTTTTACTTCAACCCGGCCGATAAACGGACAGTGGTGGACAAACCAATGGGAATGGGCAGCACAATAAATCTGGCTACAAAAGATGGGAAGATGATTCTCGGAGTTATTCTTGCAATTCCCGTTGCAATTATCGCCATGCTGCTAATTGCCCTGGCACTGGCGGGTAAACTATAACGATTTATTGAGTTATGATACCTTAAAAAACAGGAATGCCTTTATGGACGCAGTTGAATCAGTCAGTGGAAATAATTTCGACCGCAGGCTGTTTAGCCTTTTGATGATCCTGAATATTATTGCGGCACTGCTTTCAATCCCGTTTGGCAATGTTCTTTCCGGGAGACCCGCAATTGAACCGTATGAGCTGATTTATATAATCCCATTCCAGATAGTGCTCACATTATTTATATATACGTTTGTAATATCTATAGGCATTAACCTGTCCGGAAGATATGGATACGATGAACCGGTCTTCAAATCGTTTCTTTACAAAAGAAAATATCCGGAGAATGTTAAACAAGATCTTTCTTACAGTCTTCTTGCAGGCATTGCCGTTGGCATTTGCCTTATGGTTCTTTCATATATCTGGACACTTATATCTCCCTTACATACAGCTAAGCACGTAAATATTCCGGGTCCCCTTTATGGTTTCCTTGTTTCAGTTTCTGCAGGAATATCGGAAGAGACTGTTTTCAGGTTCTGCCTCCTCCAGGTATTTATCTGGCTTGGAGGGTATCTAATTAAAGACGAATATGTAAAATCCGCCGGGCTCTTATTCTGGACAGCAAATTTTCTTAGCGGAATTGCTTTCGGTATGGCCCACATTCCAAATTTAGCAGCTACTGGCACGGAAATGAACTTTTCAACCATCAGCATGACTGTAAGCCTGAACTTAATTGCCGGAATGTCATACGGCTATTTGTTTTTCAAATACGGCCTTTTAAGCGCAATGATTGCACATTTTTCTACTGACATTGTTCTGCATGTATTAGGTCCAGTGTTTATGTAAATACTACCATCATGTTAAACTTAAGGGAAATTGCTCCTCAATGGCAGCAATATCCGGCAATACCGGACATTCGTAATAATTTTCATAATATCCCGAAGAACCCTGAGCTGCAAATATGGACAAATTTAATACTCCTGATCACCTGAACATGGATGCAATCCGGCAGGTTTCTATGGGGCTCTTCCCTACTGCGGTCTCATCCGATAAAACTATTCCGCTGTAGCCTTTTTTGAGAGATTCATAAATATAGCTTACTTCAGAACGTGTTGGCTCTGGAAAACTTGCCATGTGCTCCAATACCTGTCCGGCTAAATATACCGGGCACGAAATATCCTTAACAGTTACTGAAAAATCAGCAGCAGTTTCTGCCATCTTCCTCAGGCCCAGCTCCGCTCCCAGATCGCCGCGGCATAACCATAACTCATTGCAGTAATCCTTTATCCTCACAGCATCCATTATCGCATCTCCCCTTTCAAGCTTCGCAATTATGTATGCATCACTTCCAATAAGCTCACGGTAGCGCTTCATTTCTTCAGCATCCTTAACATAGGATACTGCATATCTCACATTCTTGTATGAGCCCATGCGACTTATAATATCATGATCTTTTTTCTTTAAGCTCTCGCTCCTGAAACCGGATGATGAAAAGGTTATCCCTTTTCTTGAAGAAACAGGCCCCCCTTTTTTTACGCGCGTTTTTATGGAATTGTGAGTAACCGTTTCAACTCCAAGTACCGCTTTAGCATCATTAAGCACTATCTCACTTCCTGAAGCTTCGGCTGCCTTGAAAAAATCCTCGTGCGGAACCGGGAGCACATTTATGGAATGGGAACTTTCTGAAAACCTTAGCTCTACTGTCTCCCCTTCTTTTAGTTCATGAGTCTCAATTGTCCCCAGGCGCCACTTGCTCCCCTGAAGATCCAGCACAACCGGCACGTCAGTATTTTCCTTTGAGCAAAATTCCAAAATCCTTTTTACCATTTCTTCAGTCTCATCCGCCGTCATATGCGAGGTATTAAGACGAAATGACGTCACTCCTTCAGAAATCATCCCGCGCCATATGGTTTCATTTTTCGAAGCAGGTCCCAGTGTAGCTGTAATATTATATTTCATTTGTATCCGTGTAATTTATAAAAGTGCCCCGAAGACTTTTATGTCTCCGGGGCTTAAGAAAGTAATCGCCTTATTTATTACTGGCGGTTGATGTTTTCAAGACTCTGGAAAAGATCCTTCTGCGATTTCAGCTTTTCCTCATTTCCGTATACGCAGTAAGTCTTCTTTGAAACCACGTCTGAAACCAGCTTTTTCATTTCACGTATATCCTGGACTGTTGTAGAGAGCACTTCATCGCGCTCTTTCTGCAG
>JBLNAZ010000128.1:0-8541 GCA_050259615.1 Syntrophomonadaceae bacterium
GTGAGTGCAGCGCTGAATTTGTGGAGCTCTCCAGGCTCCGCCGCATGGTGGAAAAAGCAAAACCCGCAGAACCCGATGACAAAACGCTCCTTGAGGCCAGGCAGGATCTGAGGGCGGCTCTCAGAATGGAAAGAAACAGGAAAACCTTCGGGGAAGATATAATTGAAAGAATCCGCGGCTTCTTTTTCCTAAACTATAAAGCTGCCCTTGGAAGCGCATTTACTCTGGTGCTGGGACTTGCAGTCGGCTATTTGCTCTTCAGGCCCCATGCAGTTCCCAATACAGGCGATTCATTCAAGCCTGCCGTAAGCCAGCAGAATACGGCACAAAACGACGTTAAAATAAATAACCTCAGGTTTGAGGATTCAGATGCATCCGACGGCGAGGTGGCATTCTCATTCGATGCCGTAAAACCCGTGCACATGAAAGGCAATATTAACGACGAGGCAATACAAAAGGTATTGGCCGGCGCCCTGGTAAATGAGAGCAACGACGGCATGCGACTCAGAACAATAAATACTATTGCAGCCCATACGGAGAAAGACTCAACTGCCGACCCGAAAATAAAATCCGCCCTTATTACAACGCTTAAATACGACAATAACCCCGGCGTCAGACGCGAAGCGCTCCTTGTGCTCAGCCGCTTCAAAATAGATAAGGATATTAAAGATGCTTTCCTTTATACTCTTGCTAACGATAAGAATGCAGGACTCAGAATTGCAGCAATAAACAGCCTTCAGACTGAAAGCCCTGAAAAACTTCAGTCCGATAAGGAATTAATAAAAATATTAAAACAGAAAAGTCAGGACGACCAGAACGGCTATATACGTACCCGCGCTAAAGCAGTCCTGCAGGAGGTAATATAAAAATGAAAATGCTGACACAAATTATGCTTGTTGTACTGCTGTGTGCCTTCGGCACAATGTCGGCCTCGGAATCTGAACAGGGTGAACTTAAAAAAACACTCAAAGTGGGCAAGAGCGGCTTCCTTGAAGTTTATATCAGCCTGGGATCAATTCAGATCATCCCATGGGACAAAAATGAGATGCTGATTGAAGGACGCGGGCTTTACGACCGTGATGCCGATAAGGTAAAAATTACTCAGACTGGCAATATCGTAAAAATTAATTACGAACAGGGGGGACACCCGGACGAGGTAAAGTTTGTTATCAGCCTGCCTGCACAGCATAACGTTACTCTCAGAACTTCCAGCGGCGATATTGAGGTCAACGGTACCTTAAAAGGCGAGCTCAAAGGCTCAACTTCAGGCGGCGATATCAGACTCGGCAAGGTCGACGGAATGGTATCCCTTAATACTTCAGGCGGTAATATTACATCAGGCGATGTTGTAGGCAATGCATCACTGGCCACTTCAGGCGGCGACATCTCTGTTGGAAACGTTGCCGGCACGGCCCAGATAAGCACAAACGGCGGCGATATAACAGTTAAAAACGTGGGCGAAAGACTCTCCGCTACTACTTACGGCGGCGATATTAATGTAGGCAATATAGACGGCGACGGAAGAATTACTACCTACGGCGGCGACATTCATATTGAAAGCGTTTCTGGCAACGCAGATGTAAATACTTACGGGGGCGATATATACCTCAGCGGCGCAAGCGGTAAAGTAAAGGCAAATACACAGGGCGGCGATATTATACTCAGTAAAATATCGGGCTCCGTGGATGCACAGACGCGCAGCGGTTCTGTTACACTCGAAATGCTCTCGGCTGGAAAGGAAAAAAGCAAAGTTGTTGCTTCCAACGGCGATATTACACTCTACCTTAAGGACGATATTAAAGTAACCGTTGATGCTAATATTCGCATGAGAGGCTGGAATAAAAATGACCATCAGCCTTTCTCTATACATTCCGACTTCGATACCGCTCAAAAGCCGGATTACGACGATCAGAACGGCGAGGTTAAAATCAATATCCCTGTTAACGGCGGCGGACAATCAATATACCTCGAAACCGTAAACGCAGATATCAATATCAAAAAACTCAGCAGTAAAAAGAAATAACTCCTGATGTTTCACGGATGAAAGTTTTAATAATACTACAATGGAAAAAAAAGAGGCAAATATGAAAAAATTAGTAATGATCGCCATTATTCTGGCCCTCGGCTTCAGCGTATCATTCGCAATTGACGGCTCAAGCCTTGTAAATAACGGCATCAGTTTTATTTATCCGTTAAGCTTTACTGCACCGGTTCAAAAGAAAATTGAAAAGAAGAACGAAGACGATAAAACCGTAGAAAAGGAATTTAAGATTGCAAAAGGTAAAACCCTTATAGTTGACCTTAAAACAGGCGGCGGCCTTAAAATAACAGGATGGGATAAGGAACTGGTTAATATTAAAGCTTCTATCGGCGGCCAGGACAGCGAGGATTTGAAGTTTGAATTTGAGGAAGTGGAAAATGGCGTTAAAATAGTTTCCAGCTACGTGGGAAATAAGAGTGGATGGAGCAGCGACTGTGAGCTCGAAATTATGGTGCCCGATAAATTCAACCTTTCTCTCTATACAATGGGCGGCGGCATCGAACTCAGCAATATAGATGGCGAAATGACGGGAAATACCATGGGCGGCCAACTCACACTCGAACGCCTCAAGGGAAACCTCGATCTTAAAACTATGGGCGGAGCTGTAAGCCTTACTAACTCCGACGTGGACGGACATGTGGAAACAATGGGCGGCGAGGTCTCAATTAAGGACGTTACCGGCAGCGTTAAAGGCCACTCCATGGGTGGCAATGTAAGCTACTCAAACGTAACCAATAGAAACGGCGAGAGCACAAAAGAAGAAGTTAAAATAGAAACTATGGGCGGAAATATTGACGTGGATACGGCCCCTCTGGGTGCAGACGTAAGCACTATGGGCGGCGCAATTAAAATAGGCTCGGTAAAAAAATATGTGAAGGCCAAAACTATGGGCGGAAATATTTCAATTATGGACGCTGACGGCAGCGTAACGGCTAATACAATGGCGGGGGATGTTGAAGTTAATATGACAGGCATCGGAGATGACCACGACGTTAAACTGACTTCTATGTCGGGTGATATTACTCTTGAAGTCCCCGAAGGCCTGTCAATGGATGTTTCGGTAAAACTGACTTATACAGAAGGCAAAGAAGGGAAATATAAAATTATAAGCGACTTCAGCCTTAAGCAGGATGAATCCAAAGAATGGGATAATGACCACGGCACACCCAGAAAATACATTATTGGAACGGGTTCTTTTAACGGTGCTAAAAACAGAGTGGTAATTGAAACAATAAATGGAAATGTCTATCTGAAAAAACGCGGGTAAGCATTAGGCTCAGCCTGAAACTGAAAAATAAATTATACGTGTACAATAAAAATCATTCCCGCACGTTTATATAATTAAAAATAAGGAAATTAATGAGACTGAAACTTCTGGCAATGCTGACTCTTATTTTGACGGGCATCGTATTTGGAGGAGGAAAAGATTCGAATACATTGAAACGGCTCGGTGCTAAGGCTTTAAGAGTAAAAGAAACTATTGTGCTCGACGGCAGGCTCACAGAGGAAGCATGGCAGAGATCCGATAACTGTTTTTCCAACTTTACACAGCGCGATCCCATTGAGGGCGCACAGCCGACCGAAAGAACTGAAGTGCACATTGCTTATGACGATGAAGCACTTTACGTGGGCGCTAGAATGTACGATTCACACCCCGATTCAATTATTGCCCGTTTGAGCCGCAGGGATAATTCTCCAAACTCCGATATGATTTATTTCTATATTGATCCATATCTCGACCGCCGCACCGGCAGCTACTTCGGCGTGAATGCCGCTGGAACGCTTTACGACGGAACCCTCTATAACGATAACTGGAATGACGATTCGTGGGACGGCGTATGGGAGGCTAAAACAAATATCGATGAAAAGGGCTGGACTGCGGAAATGAGAATCCCTTACTCGCAGCTCCGCTTCCAAAAGGCCGATATCTATACGTGGGCCATTAACGTGGAAAGAATTATTCAGAGGAAAAATGAGGACGATTATATAGTGTTCACTCCAAAGAACGGCAACGGATTCGTTTCAAGATTTCCCGAAATTCACGGCATTGAAAATATTATTCCTCAGGGAAAAATGGAGGTGACGCCATATGTTGTGGGAAAAGCCGAGTACCTCAGGCACGACGCTAAAGATCCATTTAACACCGGCTCGCGTTATACTCCCGGTCTGGGTGTGGATCTTAAGACAAGTCTTGGCAGCAGCCTTATACTGAATGCAACGGTTAACCCCGACTTCGGTCAGGTGGAAGTGGACCCCGCGGTTGTAAACTTAAGCGACGTTGAAACTTTCTACCAGGAGAAAAGACCTTTCTTCGTTGAAGGCTCCAGCGTATTTAATTTCGGACAGGGCGGGGGAACAAACTACTGGGGATTCAACTGGCCCGGACCCGATTTATTCTATAGCCGCCGCATCGGACGCTCCCCGCAGGGAAGCCTGCCCGATAACGATTATTCAGATGTTCCCGCAGGATCACATATTCTTGGCGCCGCAAAACTTACAGGAAGACTCGGCAGTAACTGGAATATCGGCGCCATAAGCGCTCTTACAATGCGCGAATCTGCGGATGTGCAGTACGAAGGAAAAAAATCTTCATATGAAGTAGAGCCGCTTACTTATTACGGCGTCTACCGCGCACAGAAGGATTTTAACGACGGAAATCAGGGCGTCGGGTTCCTTGCAACTCAGACCAACAGGTTCTTCCGCGACGGAAGACTCAGAAATGATATCAATTCAAGCGCTCAGGTGCTCGGCTTTGACGGCTGGACATTCCTCGACGATAATAAGGAATGGGTGATCTCGGGCTACGCTGCAGCTTCAAACGTAAACGGCACAAAGGAAAAAATTACAAACCTGCAGAGAAACCCGCAGCACTATTTCCAGCGACCGGATGCGCCTTATCTTAACGTCGACAGTTCGGCATCATCCCTTGCAGGCTATGCCGGAAGATTCTATCTTATTAAACAGAAAGGCAGCATGTCTGTAAATGCTGCCTTAGGTTTCATTAATCCTAAATTTGACGTCAACGACGCGGGATATATGTATAACAGCGACGTCATAAATATGCACGTGGGTGCCGCATATAAATGGACAGAACCGAATGCAATGTTCAGATACCTGGAACTCGGCGCGGCTGTTTTCAGAAGTTATGATTATGGGAAAAATATCATCTGGGAAGGTATTTTCCACTTCGGATCTGTTACACTTCCTAATTACTACGGCGCAAACTGGAACCTGGCTTATAACCCGCAGACAATCAGCAACAGAAGAACCCGCGGTGGTCCGCTTACGCTTACAGCACCGGGCTACCAGGCAAATTTCTCCTGGAACTCCGATAACAGAAATACATTTATTTTCAGCAACGCCTACGATTATTACGGCAGGGAAGACGGATCGGGAAATTGGGATGCTAATGTTGAACTCCAGTGGCGTCCCGGCGCTAACTTCAGCCTTAGCGTAAGTCCCCAGATAGCAGGCCAGATTGCCCAGCTTCAGTGGGTGGATGCATATGATGACCCTGCGGCTGCAGCTACTTACGGAAGAAGATATGTATTTGCAAAGATGGATCAGATGACCTTCTCTGCAGGAATAAGACTTAACTGGATATTCACCCCGCAGCTTAGTCTGCAACTTTATATGCAGCCTCTGATCTCTTCAGGCGATTATACCGGCTTTAAATCGCTTGCAAAATCAGGCTCAATGGATTACGATAAATATGGCACTGGAAGCTCAACAATTACCAAAAACGGAAAGGAGTATACGGTTGATGCCGACGGCGCATTAAACCCGGCACAGGCGTACACATTTGACGATCCCAATTTTAATTATAAATCATTAAGAGGCAATGCGGTTTTAAGGTGGGAATATATGCCGGGCTCAATATTATATTTCGTATGGACTCAGAGCCGGAGCGATTCCGAGGAAGAAGGCCAGTTTAATTTCGGCCGCTCCTTCAGCCAACTTGTCAATACCCGGGCCGACAATGTATTTATGGTAAAATTCACCTATTGGTTCAATATGTAAATAAATTTCATGTAAAATAATTTTCACGCATATACTTTCTCCATCAAAGCCCATGCCTTCAAACATGGGCTTTTCTTTTTGATGAATAGCCACGAGCTTTAGCTCCAATCTGGCACACGCCCTTAAACACATTGAATTCCACCCCCGAATTTCATATTAATTTATATATGAATAAAAACAATTGCGGGGTTTAATGCATCCAATCCTTTTACTCGAACTGCCTGTTAAAAATCCGGTTATAATTTTTGTTGTAATCCTGCTGGCAATTCTTATTGTCCCCCTGGTCTCAAAACGCCTGGGTATCCCGGGCATTGTGGGCATGATTGCCTCCGGTATCCTGCTCGGACCAAAAGGCCTCGGCCTGCTCGGGCGCGATGCTAGCATAGAACTCTTCAGCACCGTGGGATTGCTTTATATTATGTTTATTGCGGGACTTGAAATAGATATAGAGGAGTTCCGAAAGAGCAGAAACAGAAGCATTGTCTACGGCCTTACAGCCTTTTTCATCCCTATTTCACTGGGATACCTTGCAGCATCTTATATTCTTAAGCTGGACGTCCTTTCCTCAATACTGCTTGCAACAATGTTTGCATCACATACGCTCCTGGCTTACCCTGCTGCCAGCAAGCTCGGGCTCTCGCAGGCAAGATCCGTAATTGTTACTGTGGGAAGCACCATTATAACAGATATACTTGCCCTTCTGGTGCTTGCTGTAATTATAGGAATTAAGCAGGGTGAAATGACTTCTTCGTTCTGGATAAGAATAGTTGCGGGATTTGCCGTTCTTATACTCCTTGTTTTCCTTGCGCTTCCCCGCCTTACGGTCTGGTTTTTCCGGAGTCTCGAAACTGATGGCGAGCAGCAGTTTATCTACGTTCTGGCGGCGCTTTTTCTCTCGGCCGCACTTGCACAGGCCGCCGGACTTGAACCTATTATCGGAGCTTTTTTTGCGGGGCTCGCAATCAACAGCTATATCCCTTCAACCTCTCCTCTTATGAACAGAATACTTTTTGTGGGTAATTCCATATTTATTCCTTTCTTCCTTATTTCTGTCGGAATGCTTGTGGATGTACGCAGTTTATACAGCAGCACAGAAACCTGGATTGTAGCAATTATGATGACTGTCATTTCACTTACGTCCAAATTTATTGCGGCATTCTTTATTCAGAAGGTATATAAATATACATCCCTGGAAAGAAATGTAATGTTCGGACTTTCAAGCGCACAGGCAGCTGCAACGCTTGCTATTGTGCTTATTGCATTAAGAGCAGGCATGTTCAATAACGATATACTTAACGGCACAATTTTCATGATACTTGTTACAAGCCTTACCAGCTCATTTATTGTCGATAAGGAAGGGTGCCGCCTGGCTGTCCAGCAGGAGCAGGAGCCGCTGAATCCTGAAGAAATTACGGAGAAGATACTGATCCCAATTTCCAGAAATGAAACTATTGAACCGCTGGTGGACTTTGCCTCAATGGTGCAGAATCCTTCTTCGGATGAGCCGCTTACAGCACTTAAGGTGGTGAGCAATTCACATGAGGCGGCAGACGAAATTATGAAAAACAGGAAACTGCTAGACCGCGCGGTCCACTACGCCTCGGCTTCCGAAAAGGCGCTCCGCGTCATTTCAAGAATAGATTCATCCATAGCTAATGGTATACTAAGAGCCGTTAATGAGCTGCTTATTACAGATGTGGTGCTCGACTGGCGGGGCGAATACAACTCGCGCAACAGGATATTCGGAAATATACTGGACCAGCTGCTGAGGGATTCAGGCATAGGGTTCTTTGTCTGCAGAATGGTGCAGCCTGTAAATACAATAAGTAAAATCATAATTTATGTGCCCGAGCGTGCAGAATATGAAAAGGGATTCCTAAAATGGCTTATTAAAATAAAAATGCTGGCAAAGGGGGCCGGGGCAAAACTTTCTTTTTACGGGAATGAGCACGTTTTAAGTGAAATAAGCAAGGAAATGCAGGCGGGTAAACCTTCCATGGAAGCCGAATACTATACCGTTAAAAAGCTCGCCGCACTTGGCTGGCAGAAGGAGGGACTAACAAAAGATGAACTCTTTGTCCTGGTGAGTGCCAGAACAAAGAGCCTCTCATGGAACAGAAGTCTCGACCGTTTCCCAAGGCGCTTTGTAAAGGAATTTCCGGATGTGAATTTTGTAGCGCTATACCCGGAGCAGTATTAGGAATTTTTTACAACCTGAATCTTTTCCCTAATAATTTCCAGCATCTCGTCTATTGTATCCAGGTGCGTCCTGAAGGAAAGGACTGCAAGCCTCAGTGTAAATTTCCCGTCCACCATCGTTGAGGAAAGGAAAAGTCTTCCGTCGTGCTGTATTTCATGCACAAGCCTGCGGTTAAATTCCTCGGCGTCACCTTTTTCAGGAATATACCTGAATGTGTCTACAGATAGCTGCGGGTAAGGACCTCTTGCCATGCCTTTGATTTCGGCAAGCTTTTCATGGA
>JBLNAZ010000129.1:0-22241 GCA_050259615.1 Syntrophomonadaceae bacterium
AGATCTTTTTATAAATTTAGCCTCCTTTTGAATTTGAAGTGGATAATAACTATGAAAGCCTTTCATGCAATCCTTTTTTTTGCTTCACTAAGTATCTGCCTCGCACGCGTTAATAATGGGACAAAAGTGCCTACAGGTCAAATAGTCAGGCCTGCAGGTGAAACCCTCTCATTCTCAAGCCGCCCGGTTGATCTAATACTCTCTCCTGACGGAGCAATAGTATTTATAAAAACCCATACCAGTCTTGTTATTGCAGACGCTGAAAAATGGAAAGTCATCCAGGATCTGCCCTACGGTAAAGATGAATATGCTTCAATGCACGGCATTGCGGTGTCGGGCGACGGAAAGACAGTTTACCTGACAAATTCAGGGAATGATATTCTTGAAGCAAAAAAGGATAACAATAGCAGGTGGACCTGGAAGCGCAGGATAACGCTGAAGAGCAAAGATAATGACTACTGCTACCCATGCGGGATCGCGCTGAGCAAAGACGGAATCCATGCATATGTTGCTATTTCAAGAAATAATTCCGTTGGAATAGTTGATCTGAAAGATGGAATACTAACCCTAGAAATTGCTGCAGGCGCAGCACCGTATGACGTGGTACTGTCGCCGGATGGAAACTGCCTTTATGTTTCGAACTGGGGAGGAAGGCTTGCAAAAGATGGCGAGCATACCATGCTTTCTTCCGGAACTCCTATTGTTGTTGATGAAAGAGAAATTCCCGTAAGCGGAACGGTTATGAAAATTGATCTTAAAACCAGCAGTGTAACATCAGAGACTGCAACGGGCCTGCATCCCTCTGATATGGTTTTAAGCCGGGATGGTTCTGTGCTTTACACTGCCAATGCAAATTCCGATAATGTTTCAATAATTGAAACAAAAGATATGCATGTTTCGGAAACAGTGAATGTACGCCCCGAGAAATCACTCCCTTTCGGGAGCATTACAAATGCATTGTCGATAAGCAAAGACGGACTTACTCTTTATGCTGCCAATGGCGGGAACAATGCTATCGCAGTAATATCACTGGATAAAAAGAATAACGGAAGCAGTCGTGTAACCGGATTTATTCCGGCAGGCTGGTTCCCTTCGGCTGTTGCAGTAAATGGGAAGAATATCTTTATTGCAAATACAAAGGGAGACGGACTTAAGAGTACAAATACCACCGATAAAAACAAGTTCTTTGTTAAGCGGCACCGGGGAACAGCAAATAAGGTAAATGTGCCATCTGCGGAAATGCTGGTCAGTTACACAAAGCAGGTAAAGAAGGATGCACTCATTCCGCAGGTGCTGAAGGCTTTTGAGAAAAAAGGCAAGCCTGGAGTAAAGCCTGCTCCGGTACCGAAAAATCCGGGAGATCCTTCGGTCTTTAACCATGTAATTTATGTTATAAAGGAAAACCGGACATACGACCAGCTGTTAGGCGATCTTACGCAGGCAAACAGTGACCCTGGGCTTTGCATTTACGGCAGAAATGTTACACCGAATCATCATGCACTTGCAGAGCAGTTTGCACTGCTGGACAACTACTACTGCAACGGTGTAGTTTCATCCGAAGGACACCAGTGGGCAACTCAGGGGATCACCACAGACTACCAGGAAAAAAGCTGGGGCGGCTGGACAAGAAGCTATGATTTCGGAAGTGACCCGCTGGTATTTGCACCGACTAATTTCATCTGGGATAACGTACTGCTGAGCGGACTAACATTCAGAAACTACGGCGAATTTGACTTCCCTTCGATTGAGCCTGATTCGGTAAACTGGAAGGACATCTATAATGATTTCAAAGATCACACAAATAAAATAAGGTTCCGCCAGAATGTACCAATGAAGGATCTGCTGCCATACACCTGCACGGAATTTCCAGGATGGGAGCTCAGGATACCGGATGCATTAAGGATAGAAGCTTTCTTAAAAGAATTTGCAGATTATGAAAAGAAGGGGGACCTGCCGAATTTTATTATAGTCTACCTGCCGCAGGATCATACCTCGGGTAAACAGGATAATACACCAACACCGCGGGCACACCTGGCAGACAATGATCTGGCACTGGGAAAACTGGTTGAATCAGTTTCAAACAGCAGGTACTGGAAGAACACCTGCATATTTGTAAATGAAGATGATCCCCAGGACGGATTTGATCATGTGGACGGACACAGGTCGATATGCCTTGTTGTAAGTCCATATACAAAGCATGGAAAGGTTGTAAGCAGTTTTTACAATCAATGCTCAGTGCTGCACACAATTGCAAATATATTCGGTATGCCGCCGATGAATCAGATGGATGCACTTGCTCCGACCATGGAAGACTGTTTTACAACAAAGCCGGACTTTACTCCATACAAGGCTCTGGCAAGTAATATTGCCATTGATGAGATGAATACGAGTTCATCTTTACTAATAGGAGAAGAGCTAAAGGCAAGCCATATGAGCAATATGATGGATTTCTCAGAACCAGACAGAATAAATGATGATTCAATGAACAGAATACTCTGGCACGATGCAAAGGGCTATAATATACCCTATCCTGAAGGCTTTGCCGGTGCGCATGGAAAGGGGTTGCGGGGGTTAAAATTGAAATTAATAAGGGATGTTGATCTCAATTTTTTTGAATAATGCTTTTTTAGTCATGCCATCTCCGGCTGAACATAGCAGGCTGGTTTTATGTCAGCTGTCTCTATTCAAAAGTCCGTTAACCCGGATTTTAATCCTAAAATATTTTCATCAGATTCCATCAGCAGGCGAATAGTCTTTAGAATAATAAAGAAAGTAAACTTTAGAAAGATGCAAAATTCAGCTAAATTCGCATAGATGAGGTTTAGGGTATTCACAGCAGGCCATTTGCTCTCAAATACCAATAAGCAGCCAGAATAATACGTATTAATAGGTGTTGCGGGTGACAGATTAATGGAATAAGTTTATTGACTAAAAATGGCCTTTTCATGAATATTATTGCTTTTGTCGATTTCATAAACGTAATTCTGGCAGTATGCCTGGGGACCCTGGTCTACACAAAGGATCCTTCAAGCAAGCTTAACAGGATTTTTCTGCTCAATTGTGCATTGTCTGCATATACGGCTGCCTGCGAATATTTCAGATTCACAGCAGTAAATGCGCAATGGGCTTTCTTTTGGCATAAAGCATCTTTTCTCTGGCCGTTCTTTCCATATTCCCTATTTATGTTTGTAATGACTTTGACCTCCTATAAGCCAAAGTCAAAAAGACTTCTAAACTATCTGCTGCTCATTCCGGCTTTTATTATAGCGGGTGTTCATATATTTACCGGAATATTATACAAAACCATTGTTCATCCGTGGTACGGCTGGGATTTTCTAATTGAAAAGAATTTGCCCTCGGTTGTTGTTTCGGTCTATATAATAGTGCTCGGATTAATCTCGTACAAATTAATTGTAAAGTATTATCTCAGCCTTGCAGATTTGAGAAAAAGAAAACAGGTTGTGTTGACATTCCTTGGCATTTCAATTCCTTACATTGCAGGTCTTATTTCAGAGACATTATTTCCCGATCTGAACTTTGAGGCACCGCCATTAAACGCCTCATCTTTTCTTTTATCCACAGTGCTTTTATCGGCAGGCATTCTCAAATACAGAATATTTATCCCCGATCCGTTAAATACGATAGAGCAGGTATTTGCCACAATCGAAGATTACCTGTTGGTTTTCAACGAGCAGCGGGAAGTTATGCTTGCAAGTAAATCCTTCCTGGACTGTTCGGGATATAATGAAGATGAAGCTCTGGGTAAAAAGCTTGAAATATTTCTGATGGATGAAAGCGGATCGTTTCCTGATAACCTGGCCGATAAAACGGGGAGAGAAATTGAAATAATACTGAGAACAAAGTCTGAATGTGAGATCCCCATTTCTGCCATTATCTCGATACTCGATGCGCGGATCCAGAAGGGAAGGTTTTATCTGCTGCTTGGAAGGGATTTAAGTGAGAGGAAACGGTTTGAAAATGAACTTCTGGCACTGCATAAGGGTCTCGAGGAAACAATCGAAATAAGGACCTCTGAACTTGCTAGAACAAACATTGACTTAAAATGTAAAATTTATGAACGTGAAGAAATTGAGAGTGCTCTCCGGGAATCTGAAGAGCGTTACAGGAATTTATTTGAGAACTCCCCGATCGGAATTTACCGCACTACGCCCGAGGGAAAAACATTGCTGGCTAATCCGGCAATTTTAAGCATGCTGGACTATGCTTCACTTGAAGAGCTGCAGGAAATGAATCTTGAAAAGGAAGGTTTTTCTGAGGCAACACCGCGTTCAAAATTTAAGAACCTCATGGATATACATAAGGTATTAATTGGCTATGAAACAGTCTGGGTGAAAAGAGATGGGACTCCTATTTATTGCCGTGAAAATGCAAAGGCCATTCAGGATCAGAATGGTGAGACTTTGTATTTCGAAGGCACAGTTGAAAATATTACCCAGCAAAAGCTTGCCGAAGAGGCATTGCGCGAAAGCGAGAATAAATTCCGCACCTTAATTGATACGGCTAATGAGGGTGTTATAATACTCGATTTGGAAAACAATATTACTTTTACCAATGCAAGAATGGCGGAAATTCTGGCTTGTGAACTTAGTGATCTGCTTGGAAAAAGTATTGAACAATTTATCTTCCAGGAGGATCTGCCCATTTTCTCACGCCATATGGCTGACCGCCTGTCAGGTATAAAGGATTCATATGAATGGCGATTCCACCGGAAAGACCATATTACGGTTTGGGTAATGGTCTCCGGAACTCCAGTCTATGATGAAGCGAATAATTTTGCGGGAGCTTTTGGAATGTTCACCGACATTACCGAGCGCAAGAAAGCCGAGGATGAAGTGGAAAAATATAGTCTATTTCTGGAGGACCTGGTCAAAAAAAGGACACAGGAGCTTCAGAAAGTCAATAAGCTTCTGCAGGAAAAAATTCTTAAGCAGGAGGAATCCGAGCAAATCGTTAAGGCGGCTCTTGAAAAGGAAAAGGAATTGAGCGATTTGAAATCAAGGTTTATCTCAATTGCTTCGCATGAGTTCAGAACCCCATTGACTACCGTGCTTTCATCAACAGAACTGCTTGAGAGATATGGGAGGAACTGGGACGAAGAGAAGTATATTAAGCAGACAGACCGCATTAAGAGATCTATCAAATACCTGACTAAACTGATGGATGATGTTTTGATTCTCAGCAGAACTGAAACCGGGAATATTGAGTTTAAACCCATACTGCTGGATTTTGAAAAACTTTGCCTCCAGATATTGGATGAATTGAAACCATTGATTACGGGAAAATATAATGTGGTGTTTAAATATAATCCCGTATTTAAAGAGTTTTATCTGGATGAAAGATTATTGAAATTCATCTTAATGAATCTGCTTTCAAATGCAATAAAATATTCAGTTAAAGGTGGCAGTATTTATATTGACGTTAATTCGGAAAATAATTATTTAATTTTCGAAATAAGGGATGAAGGCATCGGCATACCCGAGGAAAATCAGGAACGCCTGTTTGAACCATTCAACCGGGGAACCAATGTGGGGACTATACACGGAACCGGTCTTGGAATGTCGATTGTTAAAAAGTTTGTTGATATACACGAGGGATCAATTGCCTTTGAAAGTAAAACAGGAATAGGAACAAAATTTATTGTAAAGATCCCAATTAAAATTCCGGACAAGAATCCGGGGGATGTAAAATGAAAAAGAGAATACTAATAATTGAAGATGAAGATGAGATCCTTGATAATATTAAAATTCTTCTCGAGGCTGAAAATTACGATGTCTTGTCAGCCAACACGGGAGAACTCGGGATTTCAACGGCCAGAGAATATTTGCCCGACCTGATTATAAGTGACATTATGATGCCGGGAATTGATGGTTATGGAGTTTTCAGGCAGCTAAGTGAATTTGAGGAGACAACAGCAATTCCTTTCATTTTCTTAACCGCAAAAGCAGAATATAAAGATCTGAGAAAGGGGATGGAGCTGGGAGCCGATGACTATCTGCTTAAACCATTTAATTCATCAGATTTGCTTTCGGCAGTAAAAACCAGACTGGACAAATACCAAGCAATCAGGGCCAAATTGCTGAGTGAGAATAGTGCCTCCGATTCTACAGAGGAAGTAAAACTGGGGCCGGAGGACAATATTTTAATTTATTATCATAACTCAACCATTCCTGTAAAAATAAAAAAGATTCGATATATAGCCGCAGAAAACCAATATACCAGAATAGTTCTGGATGATAACCGTAAATTTATTATGCGCAAGTCACTTGCTCAGTGGGAGGCAATTTTACCAGAAAATATATTTGTCCGCATTCACCGTTCCACAATAATCAATCTTGCAAAAGTTGATAGAATGGAGAAGCAATCCGAAAACAAATATAAGGTATTCTTAAACCGTACAGATGAAACATTTGAGATCAGCAGGCGTTATAAAAAAAATATAAAAAATAAAATCTAACATTTGTGATCCTCTCAGATTTGTGCAAGTACAAGAGAGGGCTTCTGCTTCGGCAGTTACATTTAACGCATTTGTATTTCCGCCGCTAATGACTTCGGTTGATTCAAGACACGGTTTGACCCGGTATCAATTTCGTGTTTTACTACTCCCAGAGCTTTTTGGTTTTGTTCAACAACCTGCCCGGAATTTCCGCTTACAACAATTATTGACCGCTTGCAACAAAAAGGCGAAAGTTTATCAGAATGTACCCGATAATAGCAAAAGGTTTTTCAAACCATATTGATCGTATTGGGAACAACCCTTCGCGTGGCTTTAGCTTATAAATGAAGCAAAGACAGTATAATTTATTAATTCAATTAGAGAGGAAAATTAATGAAATCCCGAATATTTACATTCGCCTTTTATTTTTTGTTTATTGCAACCACAGTTTTCGGACAGGAGCAGCCCGACAAGCTGGCGGATATGGATCTTAATGATTTATTGAATATTGAGGTGGTCACCGCCTCAAAGAAAGGCGAGAAATTATCTGATGCACCTGCAATAGTTTCGGTAGTGACGGCAAAAGAAATCGAAGCCTTCGGTGCACAATCACTCGGTGAAGTGCTTGACAGAATGGTAGGAGTATACATGATGGGCTCAGCTCAGTTTCCACAGAACATGTTGAGCATCCGCGGCGGGGTAACGGAATTATTTAACACTCAGGTTCTCTTTTTACTCGATGGAAGGCCGCTGCGGGAAAGTATTCAAGGGGGTTTAACCTCAACATACATGCTGGCTATTCCAGTTAGTAATGTCGAACGTATAGAGGTAGTACGCGGTCCCGGATCTGTTCTCTATGGAACAGGTGCTTATCTGGGTGTGATAAATATAATTACCAAAAAGGTTCAGGAAACAAATTTACAGCTGACAACAAATTATGGTTCCTTCAATTCAACTCAGGCGGACCTGAACGGCGGTGCGGTTATTGGCGATTTAACCATGTCTGCGGCGGCTCATTTTCTGAATTCAAAAGGCTGGGACTTTACAGCTCTCGGTGAGTCCGATGTAGTCCGCAATAAGGCAAATACAGGAGATTCAGTTTTAACTACCCCGAAGAGTGCTAATTATTTCCAGAAGATTTTCGGTGCATCATTTTCCGCAGCCTACAAGGGCTTAAAGCTAAATTCCTTCTACGGCAGAACCCGCCAGGAAGATATGGGAAGACAGCCGATATGGAACTCTCCTGTTGATTACGCATATGGAACGGATCATTTCTTTATTGACGGCGGCTATTCCTATGATGTTTCACCCATTTGGACTTCATCGCTAAATATTACTTATAATAAAATGAATTTCCGTTTTTACCGTCCGATTGATTCATATCAGGATGATATAACCAGAAGAAACTCGAGTGACATTTTGTTTGAGTGGACAAACTTCATAAAGCCTTCAGATAATATAAATATTGTATTTGGAGCAGTGGCAAATTCAGAAACCGGAAGTGCTCTTCAATTGGATATGCTTGCAGATGGCTCTACGCCGTTTAATATTGCGACAGGCGTAAATACAAATCCAATGATTGTAGTTCCAGATTATAGCCAGACATTATATACTGCTTATGCACAGGCAGATTATACACCTGCGTCATTCATAAAGATCATTGCCGGCGGACAGATGAACAAAGTGCCCCAGATGAGTGCTGATTTTGTACCCCGATTAGGAACAATATTAACTATTACTGACCAGCTGCGTGCAAAAATCTTATACGGGAAAGCTTTTCGCAGTCCATCTGCTTTTGAGCTTGAAGCACAATCAATACCTTCAATATATGGGAACACTAATTTAAGACCTGAAAAAATAGGCACTTTTGAAACCCAGTTATCATATTCAACAAACAATATTGAAGCCTCGGTTACATACTACAACAGCATACAAACAAATCAGATTACACGCTCACTTGCTGCTGACAGCTTAAAGATCATTACCTACCTGGGTAAAAAGGTATCCGCTCCAATGTATATTAACCGCGGCGAATTAAAAATGCAGGGTTTTGAATTTGAAGTTAAGGCTGTTGTATCAAAAGAATTATCACTCCATGGCTCACTGGCAACACAGACCTCAGAGGATCAGAATGGCAAGAAGGACATTTACGGCACACCAAAACTTATGGCTAAGGTTGGTGTTGAATACAGCGCTCCGTGTGGGTTTAATGCCGGTCTTTACAATTCATACTTTGGTAAAGGCGGCGATATAACTGCATTTGACTCAAAAGGAAAGCAAGTTACAAGGGTTGCGAACCCGGCAGCAGCAGCGTTTAATTATTTATCGCTGAATCTAGGGCTGGATATCACAAAGGTTGCCAAGCTGACAGAAATGCCTTCAATTACATTAAACATTTATGGAGAAAACCTGCTGGACGCCGGGGTTTATTATCCTGAATATGCTAGAAGAAATATTAACTCAATTCCAGGCCGTCCGGGCAGAGCAATCTATGCCGGCTTTGGTGTTAAGTTTTAATAAAGCAGAATAAAAATGAAGGATGAGTAATTCTCATCCTTCAATCAGGGATCAGTCTAAATATAATTGAAATGAAAACGGAGCAAAAGATATAATGAAAATGAATTATTTAACAGTAAGAAAAATAGCAGTAGCAATAATATTTTTAATTGGAATTATGACTATAAATGTTTATTCCCAGGATATGGCGGTTCCGGTTAATCTTCAGGCCGCATTGTTTAAGAAAATATTTACTTTTGACAAAACCCTTCAGGCCAAGGGAAGTCTGGAAGTGGTTGTTCTCTCGGGAGATGGAGCAGGCGATGAAATTGTTACCGCCTTTAAGGGCGCAGGGGTTAATGCAAAAGCAGTAAAAGGCAGCCAGCCTCCTAACGGCGCTGCAGTTGTTTACGTAATGCCCGGCGTATCCGCCCCAAAGCAGGCATGCGCACAGAAGGGAGTGCTTTCAATCTCAGGTGTAACCTCGAATGTTGAAAGCGGCAAAGTATCGATTAGTTTGGGTCTTGAAGGCGGTAAGCCAAAGATCATTGTTAATTTGGGTCAGCTTAAAGCTGAAGGACAGGAGCTTTCTGCCGATCTGTTGAAAATTGCCAAGGTAATACAATAATATAATTTGCGAAAAGGATGATTATGAAATCTATAAATACTCTCGGCATCAGACAGAAATTTCAGCTGATACTTGGAATAAGTTTTTTTCTGATAGGCGTATTTCTGTTCGTTTATTTCCCGCTTATGCAGAAAGCAGAAATGACCGATTCCCTTAAGGATAAATCAAAAGTAATTGCACAAATGATCGGCAATACATCTTCTGCCGCACTCGCCTTTGATGATGCTTCTTCAGTCACTACGCTGCTTGGAGCCTTAAAGGAAATGCATGATGTTCAATTTACCATGGTGTTAAAGAAAGACGGCACCAGGTTCTCAGCTTATAACGAGAGCAAAAATGGCAAATATGCCTCCAAGGCTCTTGATATGGCAAAGAACAAGCAGGACTCATTTGATGATAATGATCTGATTCTAAAGCTTTATCCGATAATTTCAAACAATGAGACTGTTGGTACCGTTGCAATTGGAATGAGTAAGGAAGAACTAGCCTCGGCAGTAACTTCAAGCAGAATTACTGCATTTATAATGAGCCTTGTCATTTTCCTTTTAGGCTTAGGCGCAAGCAGGGTCTTTTTTACAAGGGTTGTTTATAGGCCAATAAAAAATCTTACTGCAATTGCCGACAAGCTTTCCTCGGGTGATATAAATGTTAAGATTAACCTGAGCAGCAAGGATGAAATCGGACAGCTTGAGGAGGCATTTATTTCCATTGTCAATTCAATTAAAGAACAAAGCCAGATTGCCGAACTGATAGCAAATGGTGAATTGACAAAAACAGCTAATGTAAAATCCGAGAATGACGTTCTTTCGAAAAGCATGAACAAAGTAATTGAAACCCTTAGAAATCTAATCTCCGAAGTGGCTTCCTTAACAAAGGCTGCAGCAGACGGCAGGCTCTCCGAGAGGGGAAACACCTCCAAATATAACGGCGGCTATAAAGAAATTGTTCAGGGTATAAACGAAACACTTGAGGCAGTTATTGTTCCTGTAAAAGAAGGTGTCTCGGCTCTTGAGAAAATGGCTACGGGTGATATGACCGTAAGAATTTCCAGCAAATATAATGGTGACCATCAGCTTATAAAAAACAGCATTAATACTGTAGCGGATTCTTTAACCAGTATTTTGACAGATGTTAATGTGGCTGTCAGTGCAGCAGCCAGCGCTGCAAACGAGATTTCATCAAGCAGTGAGCAGATGGCCGCCGGCAGCCATGAGCAAAGCCAGCAGACAACCGAGGTTGCCAGCTCAGTTGAGGAGATGACAAAAACTATACTTGAGAGTGCAAAGAATGCAAGCCAGGCTTCCGAGAATTCAAAGCTTGCAAGTGACAATGCAATCAAGGGAGCCCAGAAGGTTGAAGAGACAAAGAAAGGCATGAACAGAATTGTAAAGTCCACAAAGGCTACAGGTGAGAAGATTACCTCGCTGACAAGAAAAACAGAACAGATTGGAGAAATTACCCAGGTCATTGATGATATTGCAGATCAGACAAACCTGCTGGCCTTGAATGCCGCAATTGAGGCGGCCCGTGCTGGCGAGCAGGGACGTGGCTTTGCAGTCGTAGCCGATGAGGTCCGTAAACTTGCCGAGAGAACCACAAAGGCAACAAAGGAGATAGCAGATACCATAAAGTCCATTCAGAGGGAGGCCAAGGATGCAGACAGTGCAATGGAAGAGGCGGAGAAATCTGTAGAGGAAGGCATGAAGCTCACTGAGGAGGTGGCAGAATCCTTAAAGCAGATACTTGATGTAAACAAGAAGGTAAGCGATATAATCAGCCAGGTAGCAACCGGCAGCGAAGAGCAGTCAAGCGCGGCAGAACTCATTAGCAGGAACATCGAAGGCATCAGCACTGTAACCCAGCAGTCAGCCTCAGGCACACAGCAGGTGGCCAGGGCAGCCGAGGACTTAAGCCGCCTGACGGTAAACCTGCAGGAACTGATAAACGGCTTTAAGCTTGAAAGCAACAAAATGACTGACAATGAAAATAAAGGCAATCTTCAGATCAGGCAGAATGGAAAGATAATCCGGAATATTTAGGATAAGCATGAAATGCTATGCCGGAAAAAAGAGACAAGTATTTTCTCCGAACTTTACTCCTCTTTATTTCCGGCTTCTTTTAATCTGGGAGTAAAATGCTATTGAAGATGAAAAACAATACGACAGTTATTGCTATTCAAAACTCAATCTGGCCCGGATTTAAGTCCTAAAATCCATTACTTTCCTAATTTGCCGACATTTATGCGGCAGTCGCTTCAGATTCTGCATTCACAGTTATTCTACAATTAAAAAATCTATCAAAGCAGGCGAACAGGCTAGGTACGAATAAGTGAAGAAAGCTTTAGAAAAATATTAAAATTGAGTAAATCCGCACAGACGTGGTTTTGGGTAGGGTCAATCCGTCAGCTTCGAAGTTTTGAAGGATTCCTTGCGGAAGTTAAGAGGAGTAAAGTTTCTTTGGTATGCCTTACTCCTCTCTTATAAACCTCAGGCGGCTACATCTTCTTTTCTGTCATCTTTCTTACAAGTTCAGCTGTTGACTGCCCGGTTGAAGCGACTTGGAAAAGTAAATTAATCATCATCCATTTACCGTTTTCCTTTCTCCAGGTTTGGGCAAGTCGGATAAGCATGTGCATGGGCTTTCCATGCATCACAACTTCTGCCGGCGTCTCAACCAGGGAAGCTGCAAGGTCCGCATTGTCACTAACACTTACAGCTAAAATATGCGGCTTTGAAAATTCAAACTTATCATTCATAACAAATTCATTCTTCGTTTGTTCCCTGAACTCAGCTGCGTTCCTTAATACTTCTGCGGAATCTGTTCCAAATCCCAGAAATTCAGCGGGAGAGATCAATCCCATAAGAGAGGACATATCCTCTTTGCTCATTCCATCCATCATCTGCTGAATGCGGGCTTCCACAGCTTTTTTCTCTGAAGCCAGCTGTTCCTCCGAAAGCTTCTTTTGTGCACATCCGGATAAAATAAACAGCATAGGGATTAAAAGATAACAGTACTTCATATTTCCTCCATTTTTATGAATTAGAGACAATAAGCACCCCACAGTCAAAAAGCTTCTGAATAATGATATACAAAAAAACTTTTGCGGCTGCCGGGCATATATGGCATATTAATATTTACCTTATAAGAAGCATTTTCTTTGCTTCGGTATATTCTCCTGATATAATTCTGTAGAAATAAATACCGCTTGGCAGATCTTCAGCCTTCCAGTTTATTTTATAATCCCCTTCGGTCTGCCATTTGTTTACAATGGTATTAACCAGTCTTCCAAGCACGTCATATATTTCTAATGATACATGTCCGGACTTAGCCAGTGTATACTCAATTATTGTTGAAGGGTTAAAAGGATTGGGGTAATTCTGCGATAAGTAAAAGCTCTCCGGAATATTGTATTGCTTCTCTCCTCCTGCAGAAGTTGCTATTCCTCCATTAATTGTTTTGAATAACTCCATACCATAGCCCCAAACCCACCCGGTATTATCATCAATAAATTTAATGGAGTTCAAGCCATGATGTGTACAGATAGGTAATTCAATCCAATTTATTCCCCCATCTGTCGTCTTTATTATCACTCCCTCACTTCCGGTTGCCCAACCAGTATTTTTGTTGATAAAATGCAATGAATTTAAATATTCTACTAAATCATTATGAAAAGATAACTGCCACTTACTCCCACCGTCAGTTGTTCTCCAAATTTCTCCCCCTCTAGCAACATACCCGTTATTTACATCTGTGAAGAAAAGATCCGATATATAATTTATATTTTCACTTGCCATAGCACGCCAACTCTTTCCGCCATCAGTTGTTTTCAGGGCTAATCCTGATGTACCATCAATCACATATCCGTTATTTGCATCAATTAGCTGTACTGACCTTAAATAAGTACCAGGATTATAATATTGCTTCCAGTCCTCTCCTCCATTTACAGTTTTGAAAATATGGGAGCCCTCGCCCTCTTGTCCAATAACCAGACCTGTATCGGCATTGATAAAGCTGACCGAATTGAAAGTAGCATTACTTTCGCTCAACTTTCTGACCCAGTCCCTGCCTCCGTTTGTTGTTCTCAGTACTATTCCACCTACCGCTATACCCACATCAGCGCTGGCAAAACTAACAGCAGATAACCCGCCCCTGCTTGTTACAGGGTAATTTGGTTCAGTCCAGGTTTCTCCCCCGTCAGTAGTTCTCAGAATAAACTCATCGACATCATGATTCCCTACTAAAATTCCTGTATTGGCATCAACAAATGAAATATCACTTATATAATAATCTGCCGAATTATATTTAGAACCGAATGCTTGAGAAAACCAGCTGACCGGCGGTGTCATAAGGACAGCTGCTTGATTATGCGATATAACCCTGCTCCCTCGATAAATCGAGAAAAAATACACGGAGCCGGGTTTAATATTTCCAGCAGGCTTTATTGAGTACTCGAATTCATAAAGCAAACTGTCTGACTTCAAATTCATGTAATAACTTTCCGATGAATCAAATGTAATGGTCTGCTGGTACTTATAAGGCCAATCAAAAGGAAGGAGATCATTGTCTGAATATGCCCGTCCATCAGACAGGAAATCTGACAGAGATAGGATGAATTTCCCTGTATCAGACCTGCTTATTTTGATCCAGGGATTAAAGTGGCCTTCCCTATAGCTAAGTGAGATCTCAGTTGAAAGAGTGTCGTCTGTTTTGCATTCAACTCTAAGCCTTATGTTATTATTATCTGTAAGGGTTACGGGGGTATTTAATGAATTTTTCCATTTGGCAGAATAAACGTCCCCATCATCGTTTCTCCACCTGTAGGATGTTTGAGTCATTGCCTCTCCAGTGCAGGTACCTGCTGAAACGAGAATAAAAAAGCAGGCGGACAAAACCAGGCATGCTGTTTTCATTTAACGCCTCCTTCTAAAAACTGAAATAGATAAAAGCAGCAGATAAAAAGGAATTACAAATTCCTTTATTCTGAAGTAAACCGTTTTCCCGGAATATAGACTGGCCTCACATCTGAATATTCTGCCCGCATTTGAAGCAGGAAGACTGTTAATTTCCCCGTCAGCACGGATGAGTCCTGTAATTCCCCTGTTGCTGTTTACAATAATATCCCTTCCCGTCATGACTGCGTAGAATCTTGTGATATAAAAGTGGTGCATCTGCAGCATAGTATTTTCAAACCACGCATCATTGCTCATGAGGATCAAAAGATCTGCGCCTTCTTTGACATAATTTGAATATATATCTCCCGACAAGCTTTCATTACATATCAGGACTCCTATAACAGCCTTTCCGCTTTTGATTACGTTCTGACTTCTGCCCTGTAGTATATTTTCATACCTGCAGATGTTTATAAAAGGGAGAACTGAAAGCGGGCCTCCGTTAAATGGTTTTTCAAGAAAGTCTAATAGAATTGTTTTATCATATCTGTCTGTTATCCTGCCGTCATATTTAATAAGATATGCTGAGTTATAGACAAGCCTTTTATCAGTGAATGAAGGAGATAATATTCCAAATAAGTGATCTGCCTTACTCGGGTAAGTAATGCTTAGGACTTTTGGGATGAATTCATCATCGGGTTCAAGTCTCCATGGGATTGCAGTTTCAGACCATACAATCATATCCGGGTTATATTTACATGCTTCCTTATTTAACCCGAAGAATACATTTGCCAGTGAATCCCCGGTAAGCTCATTCCATCTTGTTTCAGCAGAAATATTCTCGTTCAGGACGACTGCGCTGAATTTATCCTTTTCACTTTGAACTTTGTTATGGCTTAATAAAAAACCTCCTCCATAAAATATGATCAGAATAAAAGCAGCTAATTTTAACAGAACAGTATCTTTCTTAATCATGCATTGGGTGACCAGATAGTTAAATAAGACAATTGTAAAAATGATAATATTTAATCCTCCGAGTGACGCCCACTGAATAGCCCGCAGATTCTGAGCCTGTGTCACTGCGAGATTATAATGGAACCAGGGCATCCCCTGAAACAGACTGAGTCTGATTATTTCCAGCAGGACATATAATGCCGAAACCGACACACCTAAAAGAATTGAACTGCCCGTATGCCTGTGTAAAAGTCTGTACCCTGAAGCAAATAAGGCAGAGTATAGTGAAAAGTAAAGAACTGCCCCTGAGTAAAAAAGCAGTGAGTGAAAAGTAAACCTGCCTGAGTATCTTGCTGCAGCCGGAATTACCCAGTAGAACAGAACCAAGGCGGTCAGAATGCCATAAAGCAGGCCGTAAAAAAATGATTTCTTCAGGCTTATCCCTTCAAGAATGAAGAATAGAGGAATAAGGCAGAACCAGGAAAGCCAGCTCAGCATAAAAAGGCAGGCGAGGCCTGCTGCTATTCCTCCTGAAGCGAGGAAGAAAATCCTCCTGTAGAATGAAGATTTTGCTTTACAGCTTTGCTGCGGTTCTGGGAAAACAGGCGTTATTAATGAAGCTTCATTTTTTAACATGGTGTCTCCTATAGAAGCCCTGCACATAGGCAGAAGATATGCTTCGGGAGGGTTGCAGGAGTAGTCGTTCTTCGGTTTTTATCAATTCGATGGTTCTAAAGTAAACCTTCCCGGAGGGGGGAAATTAACTACAATAGATTAAAATAATTTTTTTGAGGAATGTCAATGAAGTTCTTCTATACCAAAAAACATTGGGTCATTTATAAGAAAATAATGATTCATAATTATTCGATATTTTACTATTTTCGCATAAGTTGAGTTTTAACTATGAACAGTACGAAAATATTGAAACCCTGCGCACAGAGGAGGAATGACTATGGAAAAACATAAGATATTTGCGATGAAATTTGCAAATCTATTTCCACTATACATTGCAAAAGCAGAACGTAAAAATCGCACAAAAGAAGAAGTTGATCAAATCATTTGCTGGCTGACTGGTTATGACCTTGCCGGGTTACAACATCAGATAGAACAGGGAAATGATTTAGAAACTTTTTTTGTGCAGGCACCAGCCATAAATCCAAATAGTTCACTTATCAAAGGTGCAGTATGTGGTGTCCGTGTAGAAGAAGTTGAAGATCCATTAATGCAAAAAATACGCTATTTAGACAAACTCATTGATGAGCTCGCAAAAGGTAAAGCAATGGAGAAAATTCTTCGTAAGTAAATTTATATTAGTCAGCTATTAAGCGTAGAAAGTTAATAAGTATGAAACTTGTAACCGGGCAGAAGACTTCATGCAGCTTAAATAGCCCAAATCCCACTTGCAACCCTGTCCCTATTCTATAGTCCGTCTGACCGGAATTTAAGTCCTAAAATCTTTTCATCTGACTTCATCAAAGCAGACAAATAGTCTATAGAATAATAAAGAAAGAAAGCTTTAGAAAGATGCAAAATTTAGCTAAATTCGCACAGCGTGGTTTTGGATAAGGAAAATAGGGTTTTGAACAGGGATAACCATTTTTACCGGGATTATTATAAACGGTTCAAAATCATTGAATGAAATCAAAATACCAAACAATTTTTTCTCAAGGTATAAAATGAAAATAAAATTACTATTTTTTTCTCTTTTCTTTTTTATTACTACTTTCGCTGGCTCAAATATTAAACCCAAAGAGATACTTTATATATATCCGAATCCCGGCTCACAATTTATACATGTCAATACAACAATTCTTATAAAAGTAGATGAAAATTATCAGTCTCAGTTAAAAAATTCATCAATGATTTTTTCCGTCGTGGGATCAAAAAGCGGCTACCATAGCGGTAATATTTTAATTTCCAAAAATACAGTAATCTTTGAACCTGCATCCGTATTTGAAACTTCCGAGCATGTAGATGTTTCCATCACTTCACCTTTCTTTTCCTCCGGACAGGCATATTCTTTTTCATTTGAAACAAGTTCAATAAAGGAATTTGATCCTAAAGTATTTCTGCCATTTTCGGATGACAATAATTCTTTAGCCTTAAATAAAACAATTCCCGCAGATAATACGGTCGGAAAACCCACTTTAATAAATGGGGTAACTGTTCCGAGCGATTTCCCCAAAATGAACGTTGCTATCTCAAATCAAACCGCACCCGGAAAAATATTTATTGCCAACTGGGGTGGGACTTCATACATGATGATACTGGAAAATGACGGCACTCCCTATTTTTACAAACGATTTCCCGGAAGTAATCAAACACGCGACTTTAAAGTCCAGCCGACGGGAACTCTTACCAGACGCGTTTATGAAAATCTGAATTGCTTTGTCGAAATGGATTCGCAATACACAACCATCGATACTTTCATGTGCAAAAATGGATATGGGACCGATGAGCACGAAATCCAGTTATTACCCGACCGTCATAGTTTTATGATCGCTTTGGATTATCACACTGTTGATATGAGTAAAAAAGTCTCAGGTGGCCAAACTAATGCTACAGTAATAGGAAACAGTATTCAGGAACTTGATGAAAACCATAATGTTGTTTTTCAATGGAATTGCTGGAATAATTTTAATATTGAGGATGCTGAGCATGAGAATCTCAAGGCGAATACCATCGACTATATTCACATGAATTCCATAGCTATTGATTATGACAGTAATATTGTTGTTTCCAGCAGACACTTGAGTGAAATAACGAAAATCAATCGCAAGACTGGTAAAATTATGTGGAGATTTGGCGGAGCTCATAATCAGTTTACCCTTGTTAATGATGCCTATGGTATATCTTATCAGCATAATCTGCGGCCCGTCCCGGGAAAACCAAACCAGTATACAATTTTTGACAACGGGAACTTTCATTCGCCAAATTTTTCAAGAGTCGCTGAGTTCAAAATAGACACAGTTAATTGGACAGCAACCAAGGTCTGGGAGTATCGTCACTCTCCGGATTACTATACTTACTGGATGGGAAACGCCCAGCGTCTTCCAAACGGCAATACCTATATAGATTGGGCAGACAGTCCGCTGCCTAAAGCTTATGAAGTAACACCCTCGGGTCAAACCGTGTATCAAGCTAATTTCGAACAGAGTATGCCCTGTTATCGTTCATACCGTTTTGAGTGGGAAAGTGTTTTGAAGGTTCCATATCTGGTCGCAGAATCCTATTCAGATAAGGTTACCTTGATATTCAATAAGTTTGGAGACAAAACGGTCAAAAAATATATAGTATACGCGGGACTTTCGCCTCATCCAGTCACACCCATCGATAGTACATCAGGCACATCAATTAATCTGTCAAATCTGACAAACAATAAGCTTTACTACTTTCGTGTAACTGCGCGCGACAGCGCCGGGATAGAAAGTGATTATTCAAACGAGGAAAATGTTCAGGTAAAGTTTACACAAGCCGGTCAAAATTTGCTGCAGAATGGAAATTTTTCGCTTGGAAATACTAGCTGGACTTTTAATGCAAGGAATGGAGCTGCCGCACAAGGGACTGTAGAAAATGGTGAGTTTGTTGTAAAAGTTACAAATGCTGGTACAGCTTATTCCGATATACAATTAATCCAGGAAAGTTTCCCCATGATATATGGAAAACATTATACATTCGAATTTGATGCAAGAGCAGCCGGTAACCGGGTTATGGAGCCAAGAGTAGCCCAAAACGGCGGTAATTTTGTCGTGTATTCTAAAACAGGTCCCATTGTTCTGACTACTCAAATGAACCACTTTAAATATTCATTCGTGATGACCGACCCGACTGATTATTTGGCACGGGTTGTTATGAATTGCGGGACTTCAAATCTTACTTGTTACTTTGATAATATTTCTATTAAAGAAGATTTGCCTTCTGCGGTAGAAGACAATAATGTACAACTTCCGAAAGATTTTATGCTTTATCAGAATTATCCAAATCCGTTCAATCCTGTTACTGAAATTAAGTACGCACTGCCGGAATTAAGTTATGTTAATATAGAAATCTTTGATATTCTTGGGAGAAAAATACAGTCATTGGTGAATTCGCAGCAAGATGCAGGATTGCATCATATAAAATTCGACGCATCAAATCTTACATCAGGAATATATTTTTATAAATTTGATGGAAGATCATTAAAGGGCGATAAATCTATTTCAAAAATTAATAAAATGTTATTACTTAAATGATCAGAATATTTTGGAGTGTTAAATGAAATCTTACTTACTGTGCCTATTATTTATCTTATTTTATAATGCAGCTGAGGCACAAAATACTTACACCTATATCTCACCAAAACCAAACTCGGTTTTGGTATCAAACAAAACAAATATTATTTTGAGAAGTGCAGATCCTTTAGATCCTTCTTCATTAGCTTCAGACCTGATCAGCGTTAATGGCGATCAAAGCGGAGTTCATTCAGGGCAGCTCATTCTTTCAGATGATAAGAGAACTATCATTTTTAATCCATTAAGTGATTATTCCCCTAATGAAATGGTTACAGTGCATCTCTTAGATGGGATTAAAACTGCTAATGGAAAAAAAGCTGGGACTCTTGAATTTTCATTTAAGATATCGCCTCTTCTGGAAAAGACAATTTTTGCCAATGCTTCAGTTTCTGGGGATGAGCTCCTGAATAATAAATCAGATCTGGAAAATTCTTTAGATTCAATACCAACGAATTTACCAACTATCACCGTTGGGACATCAAACAACCCCGCCGACGGCAAAATATTTCTCACAAACCAATCACAGACCACTTCTAAAACTATCGGGAATTACCTGCTGATTTATAATAACGATGGGAGTATATCTAAGTATTTTAAGATTCCGCAATCAGGAAGTCTATTTAAGGTAGAAGCGAATGGGCAACTTTCCTACAACCTTAAGGGTAATAATAATAGAATTATCATGGATACCTCTTTTGTACCTGTCGATACATTAAAATGCGGTAATGGCTACAAGACAAACGGTCATGACGCCCTTTTGCTGCCGAATGGTCACGCTATTCTAATTGCAAACGATAAACAACCTGTTGATATGAGCGTGGTAGTACAAGGCGGCGATCCAAACGCCCTGGTTACAGGATTAGTTGTACAGGAACTTGATGCTTCAGATAATGTTGTTTTTCAATGGCGCAGCTGGGACTATTTACCCATAACCGCCTCTTACTTTGATCTTACCATGTCGGATATCGACTTGCTTCACACAAATGCCCTGGCTGTTGATAAGGAAGGCAATATTCTCGTTTCTATGAGACACCTTTCAAGTATTGTAAAGATTAACAGAGAAACAGGAAATGTGGATTGGATTCTTGGGGGAAAACTGAACCAGTTTACTTTTATCAACGAGCATGAATCAAACGGCCCTACGTATTTTTCATATCAGCATAACATAGAAGTTTTACCTAACTCAAATATAACCTTATTTGATGATGGCACTCAGCATACTCCTCAATATTCGCGTGGAGTTGAATATAAATTAGATGAACAACTTAAAACTGCTACAATGGTATGGGAATACCGGCATACGCCAGATATTTATGCCGATGCCATGGGTTCAGTTCAAAGATTACCCAACGGAAATACAGTTATTGGCTGGGGAAACAAAACAGGTTCTGGAATTCCTGTATATACAGAAGTTCATCCGGATAATTCGGTCGCCTTGGAACTGTTTTTTCCAGCCGGGCAGTTTTGTTACAGGGCATATAAATACCCATGGATAAGTCAGACTCCCAATGCTTCTATCACCATCAATGAGATATTAGAAGGGAACACTTATTCATATAGTAATTCATCTGCGTCTACTGGTATTAAAATCAAGTTTAAACAATTAAATGCAGAGATTTATTGCACCAGTATCTGCAGCAAATACAATTACTCTCCTGCGAAACCGGTTTTTATTGATAACGCTCCCCTGTTAGCGCCCTATTATTTTAGTTTTAAGGGTCTGGATATTACTTCTTTCTCTGGTGAAGTGCATGTTGACTTAAGTAAATTTCCTGGGATTTCCCTTCCCTCTAAAACTCAAGCTTATGTAAAACAACTCTATGGTGAAGTATTTATACCTCTTGCAACGAGCTATGATTCAGTAAAAAATGAATTGGTATTTAATACAAATGTTTTTGGTGATTATACTTTTGGAATTCCTCAGAACGTTTCAACTTTATCCCCTGTTCCTTTTTCACCGAAAGACCATGAGATTGTAAATGGAGAATCTTCAGTAACTTTGTTATGGGGAACAAAAGGAACTGTCCAATCCTACAATCTTCAGGTATCAACCGATTCGACATTTTCAAATCCAAAGTTTGATATCAAGGGTCTAACTACTACTTCGTATACCCTGAGTTCTGTTACCAATAATACAGAATATTTTTGGAGAGTAAACAACAGCAATTCAGCTGGAATTAGTGAATGGTCATCTGTAAATAAGTTTTATAGTGCATCACCATATATAAAGGTGACGTACCCTGACGGAAATAAAAATATTTATGTGGATTCCACCTGTATAATAAGATGGCAATCAAATGTTAATGATAAACTTAATATTGATTTGATTAATGCTAATGGTTCAGTCGTTTCAATTGCCGATTCAATTACTTCGAATACCAAGGCTTTTATGTGGGAAGTTCCCTCATCGGTCAAAATTGATTCTTTGTATAAAATCAGAATTACAAGCATCGATCATGTAACTCTAATGGATACCAGTGATAATGCGTTTTCTATACGCAAAGCAACTACAGGCGTCTCCGATTCGAAAATTTCCAATACCACTTATC
>JBLNAZ010000130.1:0-8927 GCA_050259615.1 Syntrophomonadaceae bacterium
TTGCACGGTTAAGTTTAATATATTCATCGGCATCTTTCAGTTCAGGAAAGCGGATATATACCGAGCATCCGCTTTCCAGGACATTTTTTTGTCGTTTTATTTTTTTCATCTGAAAAAATACTATTGGAATTGAAGGTTAGGATATTTTTCTTGTCATTCTTATTTCCATAGTTTTGAAGTCCTTGCCTTCTTCACCCATGAATATTTTAAACAGTCCGCTGTTGTAATCGATAAACATTACTGTTAGGGATGAAACTGAATTATAAAAAATTAATGAATCTGATAATTTAGTTCTCTTTTTCGTATGGTTCTGTTTGTATAAAATAAAAATATATTTCCTGGCTAAGTCATTGTTCATCATTATATTTCAGTTGGTCTTCACTTGACTTTTCTTTGCTCTTCTTCCGTGATTGAATTCTGAAAACCAAAGATAGATTAGACCAACAACAGACGAAACAATTACTGTACCAGCAGAGGCAAAATTGTTTGAGAGTACAAACCAGAACCCATATATTGTCAGAGGTATGTATAACAGTGCTGACGTTATAGTACCCGGAGAATACCTTTTTAATTTAATAACTGCTCTTATATGAAAAAGGGCATTGAAGAATACAACTGATGCCATCGAAAGCCAAAGACTAATTGCATGCGGCAGGTCAAGGGAAAGTGGAATCATACATAAAATAAAAAGTATCAGGTTTATTGCAGCAATGTATCGAACCGTAAAACTAGGTGAAATTTCACTCTTATAATTCCTGTACCACTGGAGAAATCCGCCTGGATAAACAAATTCTTCAACAATATGCAGAATAACAAATATTGGTAAAAGCCATAAAATTACCATTTTATCACTCATTTTGTTTGATAAAGTTATAATAAAAACATCATGTCACTATCCATAACCACGTCTGCGCGAATTTAATCAATTTCAGCATTATTCTAAAGCAATCTTTCATTAATGTCTTCCGTGTAATTTTTCATAAAAATGAACAAAGGACTTCATAGAGAAATACTTTTATGGAAATGAAACCCCCGTAACTTCCCTGCACAGGGCAAGAAACTTATCCTGCAGTATGACATTGTCAGCCTCCGGGTTACAATTTCTTTGTTTCTGATGATAAAAGTACTTACCCGAAGTTTTAGCTTTTTGATCATTGCTTACTGCAAGCCACACTTGTGTCTCGTATCCTTTTTTCAGGTCATCCGGGGCGCCATGGCCTCCCATCTTTGTCGGAACCCAGCCGGGATCAACTGCATTGGAGTATACATCCGGCCATCTTCGTGCTGCCGCCATACAAAGCATCATCACATGCAGCTTTGAATCGGAATATGTAATGCGGCCAATATCATTTTTAAAGTAATCAAGTTTTGAATGTCCCTGTAAATGCATTCCGGAAGTCAGATATATCAGGCGTTCAGGTTTAAGTATCAGGCACGTAAGAATATAAGGTGCTAAAGTGTTGACGTTGAAAATTTCCTTTGCGGAAGCATTATAAACTCCTGCATTATGGATTACGGCATCGAAGGAGCCCATAGAATTAACCGTATCTGCAAGCTTAATTGTCTCTTCAATACTGGAAAGATCTCCAGTTAAAACATTCTCTGCTCCGGGTACCTTTTCCAATACTTTATTCCCGCGCTCTTGATTCCTCGCATGGAATACAACTTTATGTCCCTGTTCAAGCAATAATTTTGCCGCTAAGAGTCCAAGTCCATCAGTTGATCCGGTAATGAATATTCTCGCCATTTTGATTTAAATTATTCCTTGTCTTTATGTAAAACTTTATAGTAAGAATTTAGTTAAAACTTCCTTAAAACTGAAGCACTTCTTTTTTCAGTCTGCTGATAGATATTTGACAGGGGAAAGGAATAGCAGTGTTATTAGAAAAGTTATTGCAAAAAATTAGGCCTGCTGAAATTAGAATAGAAATATTTGTAAGGAAAGATAAGAGCTATGATTAGCTCAAAAAATACAGCCTGTATGAACTTTTGGGCAGAGACAGCTGCATAAAATAAAGAAAGCCCAAAATCATTTGATTCCGGGCTTTCTTTTTAAGTGCGGAAAGACGGTCGCGATTTTGACCAATAAAATCTTTGTGATAGCGATATTATCTATTTCAATTCAACTGAGCCAGTTTTTCTCTGGCCTTCTGTTTTTCCTTCTCGTTACCTGCATTATCGATTACCCATCTGTAAGAACTAATTGCTTCTTTTTTATTATTGTTTTTGGCAAAAGTATCCCCGAGAGCCGTATGTAACCAGGCTTCTTCATTTTTAAGGTACTTGATATTAATCAGTTTATCCCAGTATTCTATTGCCCGGGAATATTCTTTACGGTTCATGTAATAATTTGCAGAAAGAATATATAAGACTCCCATCTGATAGCGCTCTTCGTCATCTGCTTTAGGGCTTATTTTTGAGGCTATGCTGTTAAAGACAGTAATGTAGAAATCAAAGCCGGTATTTCCCAAGGCATAAAAACCAAGCATTGTACCATAATAATACCTGCTCCCGGGAAGTATATTCATGAGCCTGTTATACATATTCTCAATTGAACTGTTTTGTTTTTTCTCAATGAAATACTCAATTAGAAATTCCATTGCCTCATATTTAGCAAAATGGCCGTTATCTGCCACATATTTAAGGTATTCATACGCTTTCTTTTCATCACCGCTTCTTCCTAATATCCAAAGTATAGGTTTCAGATACCATGGAACGTTGCTGGCATAGTAGTTAAATATACCACGGCTCAAATATACATCAGTCCATTTAGGGCAAAGGCTGATCAGTTTGTCATGATAATCAAGACCCTTTTTACCTTCCCTTGCGGCAGCATACATTTCACCTTTTTTCACATGGCACATACCAATATAACCATAAGCTGCGCCGGCATAAAAGAGTGCAGCGGTATCGCTCGGATTTTTATTAAGTATATCATCGCAAATTGCCGCTGATTTTCTTAAATCAAAATATGCTTCTTCATAAAGGAGCTTCACTTTATTTATTTCTGCTTCACTCCGCATGAAGCGCTCGTAGTACTTTGCCTTCCTGTAGCCTATCATTCCTTTCAAATACTGACAATCTATTGCAGAGCTGCCATTTTGCTGAATTTTATCTAATGCTTTAACAGCTTCATCGAACTGGCAGTTATAAGTGAGATTTACTATTTTATCTATTCCGCTAACCTTTGCCTGGGGGTAGTGTCGGGCAATAATCGTCAAAGAAATCAGGAAAGAAAGGAGATATTTCATTTTATACCCATCCTTTAATATTTTACAAGTCAGTGATCAAATTGTGACCAGGAGGTTTATAAATTATTCAGTCTGCTATTTCTAAGCTCTCCTGATTTATTTCCATAAGTTTAAGCAATCAGCTTTTCATTTATCCTCAGAGTAAATGTTGACTATGGTCAGGCAGAGAACAACACAATAAAAATATAATATTGATATTATCGTTCTGAAGTTGCTGCATTAGGCTCTTTACCAAATACTTCATCTAAATATTTAGACAGTGCTTTCAAATAGTAATCACGTCTGCCGTCAGTTTTTGTAAAATAGAGATCAGGATGTTCACCATTTGGTACAATTTCAAATCTTTTTAATGAACTTGCTGCTGAATCATAGATTTTCCGCCCGAATTCAGACGGAGCAATATTGTCCTTTTCTCCGGTAATTACTAACAGGGGTTTCTTTAGGTTCCGAGCCTGCTTAACATTATCAAGGCCGAGAATTGTGGAATCTGCATCAAGTCTTACTAACCAGCGAAGATACCATGGAGCACTTGCCTTTAAGACTGCATCACGCATATCAAGACTATTGGATATGCCGCCTTCAAGTATAACGCCGGCAACAGGGTAAGTGCATCCTACCCTCATTGCTACAAATGAGCCTAAAGAATGGCCATAAACAATGATCTTACTTGTGTCTAAATCCTTCCTTGAACAGAGGTATTTATATGCTGACAAACCATCTTCATAAATTCCCTGGATAGTGGGGCTGCCTTCACTCCTTCCGCTGCCCCTGTAATCAATGATAAAAAGATTCATTTTAAGGTCGGTAAACATGTTGATTGCATCAAAAGTTGTGCGGTTCATCATGTAGTAACCATTGCCTCCGAAAAACAGGAGCGTTCCTCTTGCTTCATCACTTCTTATGAACCAGCCATTCAGCCTAAGGCTGTCAGAGGTTGTGAAATATACGTCTTCAAAATAGAGATTATCATTTAGCCTGCTGACCTTTTTACTATTGAAAATATCTTTTTCGGCAATTTGATAGGAAATACATGAGGAAAATAATAATGAGAAAATAATTACTGATAGAACCATTACTGGTAGAAGAGGTTTCAGGCGCATACTATTCTCCTGCTTGTTTTTATGTATTATTCCATTTAGTCGTCGAATACACGTGGAATTTAGCTAAGCTTTGTATTATTCAAAAGCTTTCTTCCCATATCTTTGCCGGGGATCTTCGCCTCTGCCCGGTATTGCGGGAGGAGCTACTGTCCAATCCTGATATAATGGTTCTGTGAAAACAATATTCCTGCACCTATGCAAAATCCAAAATCATACCATCGCCCATTGTTTCTGGTTTCATATATGCGCACATCCTGATCGATAAGACTGATTAGAAATGTAATAGGTGATATGATACCGTGCCAGAGTCCTCCCAGGAAACCTGCAGGATCCGCACCTTCCAGCTTATACTTTGAATTATCTCCAGCCATTGAAAGAAAGTTTGCCATAACGTATACCTGTTTAGTTTATATGGTAAGAGATTCTAAAGCTGCATTGCCTCAAAGATCACTTTGAAAAAGAATGTCGCCTGCCATTTTCCAATCCCAAAATTCTAAAGGACTTAGCATCTGTAAAAGGTAAAACATTACTGAACTGCAAATTAATTATCTGATTTTCAACAATCAATACTTCATCAGGGAAATTTGAGACTCCAGAATATGTTACTCAAAATAGTTCAGCTTGCAATTTATGGTGCGGGAACAATTGTTATTTTCCAAATTAAAAAGATTTGGGCATGACTCACTTTCCCGGCAGAAAGGATTTTTGGATAGGGGAATACCTGGATAATAAAAAGCCTCAAAACAACAAAAATCCGTCATTTTGAGGCATAATTTTAATCGCCGAAAGTGCTGATGAGAGTATTCCGGCCTGCTATAGAACCGGCATCTTTTAAAGCTTCCTATCAGTTTAACAAAAAGTGCATGCTAACAGGAAATTTATGATGGCTGAATATTCTGATTGACCCTGAAAAAATTATCGGGATCATACTTACTTTTGATTTTTGCCAGACGCTCATAATTATCCCTGTATGCAGCTTTTACCTGCGCCTGACCTTCATCCATAATCATATTAATATATGCACCGCCTGATGAATGAGGATGCAGCTCTTCCCAGTAACCTTTTGCCCATGAAATCATTTTTTTGTTATTGGCAGGATCAGGATCAACAGCAACAATTACTTCTGCAAAGTTTACATCACGAAAACTGAAAGCTGTATCATTTTTACCAACATTATGGACTGCCCCGTTAATGGGATACAGATGCATTGTTGAAAACATAGTCGGCAATTTTGTTCCGTGCTTTAAATGCAGGTCTATTACTTCCTTGTTTATTTCATTAAAGTAATCTGCTTTCCAGTACCATTGTAATCCCGGAGTAAATAAACCATCAAATAATGACTGCAAAGAAGGCCAGGGTATTGCACCGGCAAAATCGATGGCAGGTTCACCAAACTCTTTACGGATATTATTCAAACGTTCCTCAGCCCGGACCTTTTCACCTGTATCGCACCATACGATAGCACACATATTTTTCAAATGATACTTTTCCGGGAAAGGTGGACCTGGAGGGATATTTAAAAAAGCAAACCAACCATTTATTTCTTCAGGCGCATTTAAAATGTATCGGCTCCATAATTTCATTATTTCTCCCGCCCGTTCAGCAGGCCAGATCATTGGCCCGCCATGTACTATATTTACAGGGTGCAGCCGGAATAGAAATGATGTTACAACTCCAAAGTTGCCTCCGCCGCCGCGAACTGCCCAGAACAAATCCTCATTCTTTTTATCATTTGCAGTAACAAAGCTCCCGTCAGCCAGCACCATATCCACACTTAATAAGTTATCAATTGTAAGTCCATATTTACGCGAAAGATAACCAATACCGCCGCCAAGGGTTAATCCTCCTACTCCGGTTGTTGATATGAATCCGCTGGGTGTTGCCAACCCGAAAGCATGAGTTGCATGATCAACATCACCCCACACACATCCTCCCTGTACGAGCACGGTTTTTTCTTCAGGATCAACTCTTACTCCTCTCATGTTTGAAAGATTAATAACCATGCCGTTGTCACAAGTCCCTAACCCGGGTCCACTGTGTCCTCCTCCGCGAATAGCTGTTAGCATATCATTTTTGCGTGCAAAATTAATGGCACTCATGACGTCAGCGGTATCTCTGCATTGAACAATAATTCCCGGATTTTTCTCAATCATTGCATTGTATACTTTTTTTGCTTCATTATATGTCTTATCTTCGGGCTGTATCACAGTCCCTCGTAAAGCCGGTATTAATTCCTTTACAACTAATTCATTAAACATAAAATCCTCCTTCTCAGGTTTATCTCAAAATAAATCATAGTTATTAATAAATTAGATGTTTTAGATACATTTACAAGTATATAATTTGTTAGAACTTATTATTCCGCATTGATTCAGCTGACCCCCGATGAAACAGGCAGAACTATTCTTACCTCAACCGCATGTTCCTGACGGTCGTCAACCAGTGGAATGACTTTAACGCTATTCCAGACACCATCGACGCTTAAACCGGAAACCCCGTCATTACTATGTATCTGCCGGATATTGATATTGTATATAGTTTCCCGGTAGCGGTAAACCACCTTATAACTTTCCCAGGCATCAGGAAGACACGGTTCAATATAGAGCCTGTCAACTTCAAGCCTGAGGCCGAGAAGTGATTCAACTATTAAGCGGTACATCCAGCCGGCGGAACCCGTGTACCAGGTCCAGCCGCCGCGGCCCGTGTGTGGCCAAAGTGCATAAACATCAGCAGCTATTACATAAGGCTCTACTTTATAAATAGCAATTGCTTCTGCAGAATTCCCATGGTTAACCGGGTTGATAATTGCCAGCAGCTCCCAGGCACTTTGACTGTCGCCTAATGCCGCAAAGGCCATAGCAGCCCAGACAGCGGCATGCGTATACTGCCCCCCATTCTCTCTAACTCCGGGAACGTAACCTTTAATATAGCCGGGTTTCAAATCCGATTTATCGAACGGAGGATCTAAAAGCTGTATCAATTGATGATCATCACGCCGGACAAGATATTTGTTCAGGGCACTCATTGCCTCCTTCGAACGCTTCGAATCGCCTGCTCCTGACAGTACAGACCAGCTTTGCGAAATCGAATCAATCCTGCATTCCTGATTATTCAGCGATCCTAGAGGCGTGCCGTCATCAAAATATGCCCTGCGGTACCACTCGCCGTCCCAGGCGTTCTGTTCAATATTTTGACGCAGCGCCGATGCCTCCTTCTGACAGCGTTCGGCAAATGAATTGTCGTTTTTTATACCGGCCACCTTTGCAAACTGCAGAAGCACTTCATAAAGGAAGAAGGCCAGCCAGACACTTTCGCCTTTGCCATGATTTCCAACCGTGTTCATGCCGTCATTCCAGTCACAGGTGCCAATTAACGGTATGCCATGCTCGCCAAAGAGGCTAAGGCCCCTTAGTATTGCCCGTACGCAGTGCTGGTATAAACTGCCGGTTTCACTTGATATGATTGGAAGGTCATAATACGAATCCTCCTCCGGGTTAACCTCGCGGCCTTCCAGGAAATTTACGGGTTCATCCAGAATACCGGTATCGCCTGTTGCAAGTACATAACGGCAAACTGCCAATGGCAGCCAGAGGTAATCATCCGAACAATGGGTCCTTACACCACGGCCCGTGGGGGGGTGCCACCAGTGCTGTGCATCGCCTTCCAGAAATTGATGGCCTGCGCTTAAGAGCAGGTGTTTGCGCATGAGTGCGGGTTCGGTATGAATGACTGCCATTGTATCCTGAAGCTGATCGCGAAAACCGAAAGCACCGCCCGACTGGTAATATCCGCTGCGTGCCCAGATGCGGCAGGCTAAAGTCTGATACAAAAGCCATCCGTTTGTAAGCACATTTAATGATGGATCAGGTGTTTGAACCTGCACTGCACCGAGTGTGCGAGTCCAGTATTGCCAGACAGATTCCAATTCACTGTGCGCGGCTTCAGGTCCTCTGAAGCGCCGGAGGAGATTGAGGGCATCATTAAGATCCTTGCCCGCGCCGAGCCTGAAGATAATCTCACGCTCCTGTCCTTCATAGAGTTCGAAGGGGATCTGAATGGCTGCGCATGGATCCAGGGCGGCTCCCGATTTACCTGAAAGATGCGAACGGCTCATTGCAGCCGGATCCTGAAGAGTGCCATTGCGCCCAAGGAATTCTGTGCGGTCGCAGCTTATGGTACGAACCATATTATCGGTTTGAAAGAATGTGATCCGTCCCGGAAAATCAGGATTGTATGAATTCCGTGCAAGGATAGCTCCGGTCTCTGAATCAACTTCGGTAACTATATGCATCACTGATTTCGGGCGCAAGTCACCAAGTACTAATTCCACATAACCTGTTGCCGACAGCCGCCTTAGTCTTGGCGACAGGTTGCGCACTTTCAGAACAGAAAATTTAATTGAAGCATCTAGTGCCACATAAACCCACAATTCCGTTCGTATTCCGTCCTCGGTGTGCTCGAATACGCTGTAGCCGAATCCATGGCGGCTGACATAAGTCCCGCTTCCACGGCTGGGCAAAGGAGTCGGCGACCAGAAATGTCCGGTTTCCTCATCACGCATGTAAAATGTTTCTCC
>JBLNAZ010000131.1:0-79513 GCA_050259615.1 Syntrophomonadaceae bacterium
TTCTTTAATCCAGCAGCGAATCAGGATTCAGGTGCGCAGCTTCGATGTCTTTGAAGTAGTTTACTGTGCCAACCTTTAATTCTGCCGTTGAAGCATCGTCGCAGACTATCATGCCTTTCGGATGAAGCTGCAGCGCGCTGACAGTCCACATGTGGTTTACGCCTTCTTCTACGACCTTTGCCAAAGCGCGGGCCTTGTTGTGGCCGCTAATAAGTATCATAACTTCATGCGCGTCCAGAACGGTCTTTACACCAACGGTCAAAGCAGTCTTCGGGACTTTATTAATGTCATTGTCAAAGAATCTAGAATTAGCAATCATCGTATCCATGGTAAGAGTCTTTATGCGTGTCAGCGATCCAAGTGAAGAACCCGGCTCGTTAAAAGCAATGTGCCCGTCTGGTCCGATCCCGCCAACAAAAAGGTTGATGCCGCCGTAAGACTTAATTTTCTTTTCATAGTTTTCGCATTCCTGCTCCAGATCCTCTGCATTCCCGTTCAAAATGTTAACGTTCTCTTTTCTTACATCAATATGCCTGAAAAAATTATTCCACATGAATGAGTGATAGCTTTCAGGATGATCTTCCGGTATACCGACATATTCATCCATGTTGAAAGTTACTACATTTCTGAAAGATACAATCCCTTTTTTGCAAAGCGAGATTAACTCTTTGTACATGCCGATCGGCGATGAGCCCGTGGGCAGTCCAAGCACAAAAGGCCTTTTCTCAGTAGGCTTGAAATCGTTAATGGTTTTGGTAACATAATTAGCAGCCCATTGCGATACCTTGTCATAATCTGGCTGAATAATGAGTCTCATTTTTACTCCCGCTTAAAATAATTGATAATTAAAATTACTTAAGTTGAAAAAAAATATAAAGTAAAAACTATTAAAATTTTATCTTTTCTTTATTAAGTGTTCACAAACTCGCAGTCCGCAGGCACTTCAGGCGGCACCAGGAGCACATCTTCCTTCAAAAGGGCTACTTTTCCGGGTTCCATGCCTTTTCTTTTTGTTACATATTTTTTCAAAGTGTACGAAACAGGAGCAAGCTTCGAGGTCTTTGCCTTGCTGTGAAACGCCGCAAGGGAAGCTGCCTTCTTCAGAACAGGCTTCGGAACAGCCTCTTTTGAATTATCCACCCTCAGCACAACGTGTGATCCCGGAACTGCACGGGCGTGGAACCAGTAGTCGTTCTGTTTAGCGAATTTTACGGTCAGCAGATCGTTGCTTGCGCTGTCTTTACCCACATAAACGTGATATTTATTTTCAATTATGTAATGTTTGAACTTCGCACTGTCGTCCGGCCTCTGGCTTCCGGACTGATCCTCCTTTATATTAAGGTCCTTCATAATTTTTCTATACTCACTTATTTCTTTTGCGTTTTCAAATGTTTTTTTGTTTTCAATTAATGCCGAATAATGCATTTCAAGGTTCCCGTATAATTCTTTTAAGGAAACCCTGAGCTGCTTTTCATCGCGGGCTCTTTCAAAATACCTGTCCACATTGTCCCTGGGGTCTTTTGTTTCATCCAGTTTTATGTTAACAATGCTATTGTCCTCATAAAAGTCAGCTATTTCAACACTTTTCATCCCTTTATGAAGCATATGCATGTTTGAAAGAAGAAGCTTGCCGTACTTTCTGTACAGTTCTTCTTTTGATGGCACGTCTGTCTTAGCCCTGATCTCATTTAATTTATTTGCCGTTCTTGTAATCTGGTGATCAAGATAACCGGAAATAAGTCCTTTTAAGTCCCGGCTCTTGCCTAACTGATACCTTCTGGCCACGAAGTTATCAATTGCTGTAAGATATGTGGTGAATACCACCTTGTCTGTCTGGTCGAAAATATGGAAGTTTTCAGGCGCCAAGACGACCTTTCCGGCAGAAGGGGAGAAGAACACTGCAATATCCCCCGATTCAATGTCGCTTATTACTGCATCCAGATGAGTCTTAAATTCCTCAGGAGTCTCGGTTTTCATCCTGAATGAGGCCTCGGAAAACATTTCCCTGCTTATGGAAGGAAATATATGCCTGGCCTGGTTAACAAAATTAACCGGATCGGTAACTGCGTCCAGATCAGGTCTGTGGAAGTAGGGGGAGAACATTTTTTTATTAGTTACTTCCTCCAGAAAGCTTTCCATCCGGGATTCATCCGCCTTTTTGAAAGAATCGGTATTCAGGTCTTTATCCGCTAAAATGATATTGGTTTGTTTCCCCCTTAAAGAGAAATAAAGCTTCATTTTATCGAAGTTGAAGCATATTATTCTGTCATCTGTAGCAATTTCAACTGACTGGAGCCTGGACATAAGGAAACCGGAGAAGAAATCCACGGTATTTTTCTTTGCACGGTGGTACTCCTGTCTCAGGTGCATATAAGGCTCATTTTGTGAAGCCGAAATAATTAAATATTTATTTATGCCATCCTTTGAAAAGCCAAGAATCAGCCTGTCTTTTTCCTGAGAGAACGATTCAGTAAGTCCGGCCCCGTTAAGCTCATCGTTTAATTCTATAACCTGTCTATTCAGATAAAAATAATTCTTGTACATACTTTTTAATTTTGTTCACTTTATTATACTATTTAGCCCATAATGATGCAAATAGTAAGTAAAATAGTTCAAAATAGCTGTTTTCTTGTGATTCAGATTATCATTTGATATATTTGCACGTTACCTGCCCGTTTCATTGACAGACCGTAACAAATATAAGTTTTAAGGACATATTAACGCTAATTAACAGAAGAACTTATACATAAATTATCAATAGGAGCCGCCTTGGGTATCTCTGAAAGCATAAAAAGAATAAAGTCAGGATTCCTTCCTTCATTCTGGGTCGCAAATATAATGGAACTCTTCGAAAGAATAGCCTATTATGGCCAGACAGCCATTCTGAGCATTTTCCTGAGGGATCATCTTAAATTCAGTGAAATTGATACGGGAAGGCTGGCTTCAATATTTAACGGGCTGATTTACTTTCTGCCGATTTTTGCCGGAGCGCTGGCAGACAAGTTCGGCTTCAGGAAGGCTTTTTCTTTTGCATTCCTCATTCTGGCGATGGGATATTTTATGATAGGGGCAACGGGAATGGCGGCTTTTTCATCCTTATTCCCTCACGATAATCTTTTTCTGATACTCTCAATAATACTGATATTTACGGCAATAGGTGGATCTTTTATTAAGCCGAGCGTGCTTGGGACTGTAGCCTTAACGTCCTCTCCAGAGACAAAATCCGTCGGTTATGCGCTTTATTACACGCTTGTTAATATCGGAGGTGCTGTTGGTCCTTTCATTGCATATTTAGTACATCGTCATATAGGAATCCAGTTTGTCTATGTGGTTTCCTCAGTAAGCTGTGCTTTAATGCTTGTCAGCACGCTTATTTTCTACAAGGAGCCGCCATCTGCAAAAGAAGGCAATGTAAGTCTCGGTGTGGTTGTGAAAAACCTGTTCCTGGTGCTGAAAAACTTCAGGTTTATCATATTTTTGCTCATTTTTTCGCTTTACTGGCTCATGTACTGGCAGGTTTACATCATTATTCCTTTTTATGTAAAAGATTTTATCTCAAAGGATGCACCCTTTGAAATTATCACCTCAGTGGGCGCCTGGAGCATTATATTTCTTCAGCTTTTTGTAAACTGGTTTACAAAGAAATTGCCCCCCATTACCGCTATTATTACAGGCTTTGCCGTAGCAGCTATCTGCTGGCTTATAATAATGCTGAGTCCCACGGTACCGGTAATGATTGCAGGTCTGGTTATATTCGCAATAGGCGAAATGACACAGGCCCCGAGGTATTATGAATACATTGCGGATCTGGCTCCAAAGGGGCAGGCTGCGCTTTTCCAGGGCTATGCTTTTCTTCCCATTGCAATCGGCTGGGCTTTCGGAGGCACTCTGGGCGGATGGCTTTACACATCGTTTGCAAAAGGCATAAGCAAATCCCCGCAAACCATATTTCTGATCCTTTTTGGGATCGGCGTTCTGGCTGCGGTACTCATGTTTATTTATAATTTAGTAATAAAATCAAGGCCGAAAGCAGCTTAATTCGCAATCAGCTTAAATTAAGTTGAAATGGCAGGTCCGGATTCGTTATATTGTTAAAAACTTAAGCTTTTCATATTTTTATTATAATGAAAAATATTTTTGAAAATAGACTCGTAAAATGGCTTCTTATTGGTCTTGGCAGCCTTGCTGTGCTGATCATTCTTTTTAATATGATTATTATGCCCTGGTACGTCTCGGGCCGGGAAGTTGTAATCCCCAAAGTTGTGGGAATGAATGAAAAACAGGCCGAAAGTTTACTCTCGGATTCAGATCTTGACCCCGTAATTGGCGGGGAAAGATACAATGAAAAATTCCCCAAAGGAACTGTTATCTTTCAAAAACCGGCTGCAGGGGCAACGGTTAAAGAAGGAAGAAGAGTGTTCCTTTTTATTTCAAGCGGAATTCCTCTTGTAAAGGTGCCTGCCCTGAAGGGTAAATACCTGAGGGATGCCAGGCTGACTCTTGAAAAAATGGAGCTTTCTCTGGGTGACACTACAGTAGTGCAGTCGCAGTCTCCAAGAGACGTTATTATCGATCAGCAGTACTATGAGGGTACGCAAGTGCAGAAAGGTACAAGAATCAATGTCACCTTAAGCGCCGGCCAGAATCTGGGGGTGAAAGTCCCTGACCTGCTTGGAAAATCCCTTACTGAAGCTGAGACTATCTTAAAAGACAACAAGCTGACCCCTGGAAAAATAAATTATCAGCCATCTTTCTCACTCCTGCCGAATACGGTAATAGACCAGTATCCGAGCAAGGATGCAACTGTGCAGGAAGGGGCGGCGGTGGACCTGTTTGTCACTAAAAACGTTTCAACTCCAGATGAAGTGGAAGGTGCAAAATGAAACTGATCTCTCCATCAATACTTAATGCCGACTTTGCCCGGCTTTCAGACGAGATAGCACTGGCTGAAAAAGGCGGGGCCGACTGGCTGCACTGCGATATAATGGACGGGCATTTTGTGCCGAATATCTCCTTCGGACCTTTTATAGTAAAGACCGCAAAAAAAATTACAAAACTTCCGCTGGATGTGCACCTGATGATCGAAAATCCGGATCTTTATATTGAGGATTTCGTTAAAAGCGGTGCCGATATTATAACCGTGCACCAGGAAGCTGTGGTGCACTTAAACCGTACGATAGGTCATATAAAGAGCCTGGGGGCAAAGGCCGGGGTTTCAATTAACCCTTCCACTCCTGTAAGTATGTTAAAGGAAATTGCAGAGTTTGCGGATCTGGTGCTCATAATGTCGGTTAACCCGGGTTTCGGGGGGCAGCATTTCATTGAATCTTCTTTGCGGAAGATCAGGGAGACTGTCAGGCTGCGCGAGGAGATGAATGCCGGATTTTTAATTGAAGTGGACGGTGGTATATCTTCAGAAAACATTAAAAAAATATCGGATGCCGGTGCGGATGTTTTTGTTATCGGCTCAGCTATATTTAAGAGCGGTGATATTACGGCTGCAGCAGCCGGACTCAAAGATATTGTAAATACAAGGTATGTTTAATTTATAATTATGGTTTAACATGAGCTTAGTACTGGTTGGTGGAAAAGTAATTACTCCTTTCAGGATAATTGAGAATGGCGCCGTTGTAATTGACGGCAGCAAAATATATGAGCTCGGCAAGATGAACGATGTTCATATTCCCGATGACAGTGAAGTAATAGATATAAGCGGCAAGATTGTTTGCCCGGGATTTGTAGACCTCCTGGTCCACGGCGGACAGGGGCACGGGTTTACGGACGGCTCATTTGAGGATTTCAGCGCAATAAGTGAATATTTCTTAAGGAACGGTTCGACAACAATGCTGGCTTCACTGTACGCAAAGCCTGAAAAGGAATTACTGGATAATATACGGAATCTGGCGGACTATATTTTCAGCCATCCGGAATCAAATATAAAAGGTCTTCACATGGAAGGTCCTTACCTGAACAAGGAATTTAAGGGCGCCATGAATGAAACTTATCTCTGGACCCCCACGGTTGAATCCTGGAAGAAGATGTGGGGCGCTTCAAGAGGCTTAATAAAACTGATGACAATTGCACCGGAACTGCCCGGAGCCATCGATGTGATGAGAGCTGCGGCAAATGACGGTGTGGTGCTTTCAATAGGCCATTCAATGTCAAACTACGGCGAGATTGAGCTCGCAATAGATAACGGCGCAGCCCACGTAACTCACATGTTTAACGCAATGAAACCCATTCACCACAGGCAGCCCGGCGTTGCACTGGCCGCGCTTTTGAGGGATGAGCTGAAGATTGAACTTATTGCAGATACTTATCACGTGCATCCGGCAGTTATGGAATTCCTGCTGAAGGTTAAAAAACCCACAGGAATTATACTTATTACAGATTCCATTAAGCCGGGCGGTATGCATGAGGGCGAGGAATTTGAATTTGCCGACCAGAAAGTACGCATCAGGGGCGGCAAAGCCATGCTGGATAACGGCACTATTGCCGGAAGTTCCCTTACATTAAATAAAGCCGTTAAGAATATGATTCAGTACGCAGGAGCCAAGATTACAGAAGCTCTCAGAATGGCTTCATTAAACGGCGCCAAGGTGCTTAATATTGAAAACCAGAAGGGAATTCTTGCCGCAGGAAAAGATGCCGATCTGGTTGTGCTCGACGAGGATTTCGAGGTTGAAATGACTATTCTGCAGGGCAAAATAAGTTATCAGAAAACTTCTGAAGACGTAAAGTAGACTTACCCCAGAAGAAGTGACTTACCATCACTTCTTTTTTTATATTTTCTTTTTGGAGATGGTGATAGAGTGAATACTCAACTGATAAATATTTCCTTTCCCGATATATTTAAGAGATACAGCTCGAAGTATAATATCTACAGGGAGCTTTATGAGAAGGGACAGCTGGGGCTTGAAATCCGGGGAATAAATGCCGGACTGCTGGACAGGATCCAGAGAATGATCTTTGAAAGAAATGAAATATGCTATAAGATACTTCATGTGTCCGGAGCAGATGCAGGCGATCTGCTGGTTACCGGCTCAATAGGGGCATTCATGGAAATAGCAAGAGACACTATTTCTTTCGGAAATGAGGACCTTGGCCATAAGATCACCTCTTTAATCAGAAACTATCTGGCTTATGATAATTCCAGCTATAAGGTATGCGGCAGAATAGTACCGGCTGAGGAGTGCCTGGTTATGGGAATATTAAACGTAACTCCCGATTCATTTTCAGACGGCGGGCGGTACTTTCAGCATGAAAATGCCATCATTCATGCCAGGGAAATGATTAATGACGGTGCCGATATAATAGACATCGGAGGAGAATCCACACGCCCGGGCGCTGAAAGCGTAAGTGAAGCAGGGGAAATAGAAAGGATTATTCCTGTAATTGAAAAGATACTTGAGTTTTCGCCTGATACAGTCATCTCCGTTGACACGACGAAAAAGAATGTTGCCCGTGAAGCCCTTAAACGCGGGGCAAAAATTATAAATGATATCAGCGGACTTACATTTGAGCCTGAAATTGCTCACGTTGCAAAAGAATTCAACGCAGGACTGGTGATAATGCATATTAAAGGAACGCCGAGAGATATGCAGGCTCATCCTTTCTATGAAGACGTTACCAGTGAGGTTTACGATTTCCTTGCTGAAAGGGTTTCTTTTGCAAAGAAAGCCGGGGTTAAAAATATTATTGTCGATCCCGGAATCGGATTCGGCAAAAGGGTGCAGGACAACTACGAACTTATTAAAAGGCTGGATGAATTTAAGGGCCTTGGGTTTCCAATACTTATCGGTGTTTCAAGAAAGGCATTTTTAGGCAAAACCATGGGAGGCCTTGAGCCTTTTGAGCGCGATACGGCAACAGTAATTGCAGAAGCTTTGTCAATAAGAAACGGAGCCAGGATAATCAGAACTCACAACGTAAAGAATGCCGTTCAGGCTAAAAAAATCTTAAAGTGTTTATCAAATCCGGAAGATATAAAGTTAAATGTTTGATCTTTTTAAAATAGGGTTTGTTCCCGTAACGCTGCTGGACGTAGTGGATATACTTATTGTGTCCTTTATTGTCTATAAGGTTTATAACGTAATTAAAGGCACAATTGCAGCACAGATTTTCATCGGTCTTATAGTTGTGCTCCTTCTTTCCATTACAGCTCAGGCGGCAAACCTGAAGGCTTTGGGCTACCTCTTAAAACTCGTTTCAGATACATGGGTTATAGCTTTTATCATTCTGTTCCAGCCCGAGATCAGGCGTCTTTTGCTTTTAATAGGGCGGAACCCTTTTATAAAAGTGTTTATTAAGAGCGATGAAAAAACAATAGCCCATATACTGACCGAGGCCGTGTTTGAACTTTCGCAGCTTCAGCACGGGGCACTTATTGTGGTAATTAAATCCACCGGAATCAGGTCTTTTGTTGAGTCGGGCGAAGTGCTTAACGCCAAAATTAATAAAAACCTCGTGAAATCGATTTTTTATCCGAGGTCGCCTCTGCACGACGGTGCAATTATTATTAAGAACGATATCATTGAAGCTGCCAGATGCACACTGCCTCTTTCAAGTGTAACGAGCATCGACGGGCAATCCCTCGGCATGAGGCACAGGGCAGGCTTGGGAATTACAGAGCAGGCTGACGTATTGAGCATTATTGTCTCTGAAGAAACCGGAAGCATCTCTCTTGCCGAAGATGGAAAATTAAAACGTGGACTTTCCAAAGAAGCTCTCAGGGAAAAGCTTTCCTTTGCATTAAAAGGGCATAAGGCAAAGGGCTTAAACAGTTCTATTCAACATTAATATTACAGCAGCTTAGTATGATCTGTGCCGTTATACCTTTTTATAATGAAAGAAATTCCATCCGTGAAATTATACGGCAGACAATGCCATATGCAGAGAAGATAATTCTTGTAGATGACGGTTCCACTGATGCTTCGGCAGAAATGGTTGAGGAAAATGAGAATGTAATACTCCTTGCCAATAAAGTAAATTCAGGCAAGGGCTTCGCTGTGAATATGGGTTTCCTGAAAAGCATTGAACTTGGAAGCCGGGTTACGGTAACACTGGATGCCGACCTGCAGCATGATCCCAAATGCATACCTGACTTTATTTCTGCGATTGAAAATTACGATATTGTAATTGGCAACCGCCTTGGCGACGTTTCAAATATGCCTAAGCAAAGGATTCTCAGCAACCTTTTAACTTCGTACTTCTTAAGCAAAAAAACAGGTGTTAAGATTTTAGACAGTCAAAGCGGATTCAGGGCTTACAGAACCGCGATACTTCATAATATTCTTCCCGGCTATAAAGGCTTTGAGGCGGAAAGTGAAATTCTTGTAAATGCTTCAAGAGAAAAATGCACAATAGGCTTTGTAAACATTCCTACAATTTATGCCGGCGAAAAAAGCAAAATGAGGGCTTTCCAGGCTATTGCCGGCTTTATTAAAGTACTTTTTATGTAGCGTATTTCTTTTAATTTGATGAATAAGGGGATTTTGGGCGAATATTATGTCTAAAACTGATCTTAAGCGTCTCAGGCACGATATGCCATTTTCCGAATCGGCAGCCATAATCCTGAAGCAGAAGTACAAGGATGCCAGGAAAAAGGCAGCTATATTTCTCAATGAAAGCTCTGTTGAGAATCTTCATTCATTGCGCATAGCCATAAGAAGGCTAAGGTACTCTCTGGAAAACTTTAAGGTCTGTTTCAGCAAGAAAGAATTTAAGAAGAATATTAAATATCTGAAAAACCTGCAGGATTTAATAGGAATAGGGCGCGATCTGGATATGGTAAAGGAAAACCTGGATAACATAGCTCTGGATTGTAAAACCATAATACCTGAGCAGTTTTATGAATGCTTCAATGAAAGGAAGAACAGAAGCCTGCAGGAAATTAAACTTGAATTCCTGAAATTCCTTCACGATAAAGAGGTCAGAAACTTTTTTACAGACAAAAAGGAGGATTGAAAATGAAGCTGAAGTATTTTTCACATTCCGCTTTCCAGATAACAACGGACAACGGCAAGGTAATTCTGATTGATCCTTTTCTGGATGATAATCCCACGTCTCCCGTAAAATCCAGGGATCTTAAACCCGATTATATAGTGCTCACGCATGCACACGGCGATCACATGGGCGACGCAATGAAAATTGCCAAGGAAAGTGAGGCGGTGTTTATCTGCGTTTTTGAACTTTCAAATTACCTCTCCGCAAAGGGGTTTAAGACTCACGGGATGAGTATCGGGGGAGGTCATAATTTCGACTTTGGAAGGCTGAAATTTACAATTGCACATCATGGCTCCAGCGCTCCTGACGGTACGTACTGCGGGGAGCCTGCCGGGGTACTTCTGTTTATCGGCGGGAAGACGATCTATCACACGGGGGATACTGCTTTATTCTACGATATGAAGCTCATAGGTGAAATGAACAAAATTGACGTTATGTGTCTGCCCATAGGGGATAATTTTACCATGGATGTAACAGATGCAGTAAAAGCCGTGGAGCTGGCCAACCCGCGCCTAGCAATTCCGATGCATTACAGCACTTTTCCTTTAATTGAGGCCGACCCGTATGAGTTTAAAAGGCGTTTAGAAGAGAAAGGCAAGGACTGCCGCGTGCTGAATTTCGGGCAGGAAATAGACGTTTAGGAACATTTAAGCGGTTTTTAAGTGTTAACTTTTATTAAGGCACCGGCGAAATATAATTACACATAAAAGCATTTTCTTATTTTGATAAATATGTGTAACTTAGGGACATTATTTATCAAAATGGGCTATATTCATTAAATTCTCAATAGAATTTGAATACAATTAAATATTAATGGCAAAAGTAATATCAATAGCGAATCAGAAGGGCGGAGTAGGTAAAACTACTACTGCAATTAATTTATCTGCCTCAATGGCTGCGGCGGAAAATAAAACCTTATTAATAGACATTGATCCGCAGGCAAATTCCACCTCAGGCCTTGGCTATGACGGGAATAATAAGTCGGTTTATGAGGTGCTCGTAGGCCAGGAGGACATAAGCAACTGTATTACTAATACTTATATGCCTTTTCTGGACCTTCTGCCTTCAACAATTAACCTCGTTGGAGCAGAAGTTGAGCTGATAAATGTAGACGTAAGGGAATCAATACTGAAAAAAGCGATAGCTTCGATAGGGGAGAGATACGATTATATTTTTATTGACTGCCCCCCGTCTTTAAGTATTTTGACTTTGAATTCGCTGACGGCTTCAAATTCAGTATTAATTCCGGTTCAGTGTGAATATTTTGCCCTGGAGGGTTTAGGGCAGCTCTTAAATACAATCAACATCGTCAAAAAGCACTTTAATGCGAACTTAATGATTGAAGGTGTTCTACTGACCATGTTCGATACACGCCTAAGGCTTTCTCATCAGGTTGCCGAAGAAGTAAAAAAATACTTTGGAAGTAAAGTATTTGATACTGTAATCCAAAGAAATGTCAGAATTTCTGAAGCTCCAAGTCATGCCAAACCTGTGATATTGTACGATGCTGTTTCAGCAGGCGCACAAAATTACATAGGATTAGCTTCAGAACTGATGAAAAGAAACTTAGTAGAAAATTCACAACAAGATAAAGTAAATGAGCAGCAATAAGTTTAGACCAGGCCTCGGCAGAGGCTTAGATGCTTTAATATCACCAAATTTACAAAACAATAACAACAATAATCTGACAGTCCCGGCCAGCGAAATAAAATCCGACGACGGCCAGGCTGTGGATGTATTGGCAAAGATACCTTTAGGTGCAATTTCGCCCAACCCTTATCAGCCCAGAACAGAATTTGACCCGGCTGCACTTGAAGAATTAAAGAAATCCATTCTTGCCAACGGACTTATTCAGCCTGTTACAGTCAGAAGAACCGGCCCCCAGAAATACGAACTTATTTCGGGTGAAAGAAGGTACAGGGCGTGCGGCGAAATAGGCTTTAAAGAAATCCCGGCATATATCATTAAGGTCGAGACCAAAGAAGCCATGCTCGCTCTGGCGCTCATTGAAAATATACAGAGAGAGAAGCTGAATGCAATTGAAATTGCACAGGCTTATAAGCGCCTTATGGAGGAATGTAACCTTACGCAGGAAGAAATTTCAGAGCAGGTGGGTAAGGACAGGTCCACAATTACCAATTCAATCAGGCTTCTTAAACTTCCAAAGGAAATTCAGGACAGCCTTGTAAAAGAGCAGATCAGCCCGGGGCACGCCCGTGCACTGATAAATCTGCCAAATGAAACGTTCCAGCTTGAACTCTTAAAGAAAATTATTAAGGAAAACCTTACTGTCCGTAAGGTTGAGGAGCTGGTTAAACAGCTTGCCCTGGGAGGCCAGGCGGCAAAGAAACAGAAAGCCGGCATCACTCCGGGCACAGTTCAGTCGGTTTCACAGAGGGATTTTGAAGACAGATTAAGAAAAATTTTCGGCACAAAAGTTACATGCAGGCAAAGACAGGATGGGACTGGCGAGGTTATCCTCGAGTTCTATTCCAAAGACGAACTTGACCGTTTATATGAGATGTTTGAAATTATTGGCAAAATGTATAATTAAAATATTCCTGTTCCTCCTGCTGATGTATTCGACCTCCTTTTGCCAGACGGATACAACAGGTACCCTGAACACTGCTACAGCGCAGAAAGATACTTTGCCTTACAGAATGCATAAGTCGCCTCTTGGCGCCGTATTAAGGAGCGCTGTACTGCCCGGACTTGGGCAGATCTATAACGAATCTTACTGGAAGGTGCCGGTTGTATGGGGATTTTTAGGCTATTACGGCTATGAGTGGATCAGGCAGAACAACAACTATCATGATTATATAGGATGGTATAAAGAAGCCCTCAGCGGCCAGAGGCCGGGCAATCCTGCAAACTATAAAAGGAACAGGGACTTTTACCGCGATCAGAGGGACCTTTTTGCCATCTATATGGGAATAACTTACGCTCTGAACCTTTTGGATGCATATGTGGATGCCCAGCTTTTTGACTTCAGCGTGGATGAAGACCCCGTGTCTAAAGTTTCAAGGCTGAATTTACGAATTAATTTTTAACCCCGGAAAATTAAGACTGCTAAAACTAAACCTTCCCTGCTTCAGAAGCGTCTAAATCATTAACGGATAAATGATACTTAGGCTCAAAATTAGAGGACGACCATGAAAAACGTTATAATCTGCAAAAACTGCAGCGGTGAAAATCCCTATTTTAGTTTTATATGCGGGAACTGCAAGGCATACCTGAGAGAAAGGATTGTTAATATAGATTTATGGAAGACTCTCGGCGAGCTGATTGAATCTCCTGTAAAAGCATTCTCGCATATAATTCATGCCGAACATAAAAATTTCATTTTCTTTCTGTCTTTTCTTATCGGCATCAAATATTTTCTGAATGCTCTTATCCTCTCGGAGCCTGTTTTCAGGGGGACCAAAATCTTTTCTAATATCATTCCATTATTCTTTACTTCAGTTGCCGCTGTGCTCCTGGTGGCAGCTTTATTCTCTTTACTTTTTACTTCGTTTACAAAAGTCTTTAAGGTCAGCACGAGATATAAAGATAATTTTTCATTTTTTATTTACAGCCAGGTTCCACATATTTTTGCGCTGGTATTTTTTTTCCCCGTGGAACTGGTCCTGTTCGGGGGTTTTCTTTTCTCAAATAACCCGTCGCCATTTTTGTTAAAACCCACCCCCGCATACACAATTGCCGTAATGGAAGGTTTAATGTTTTTATGGTCATTGGTTTTAGGCTACTGGGCCGTTTATGCGGCTACAAGGGCGAAGCTATATTCTCTCCTTTTTACATTGCTCTATAACATTATTACCGTTATTGTCATTTTAGCTATTTCGGGTATATTCAGCTATTAGCATTGTCGTTCAACTTTGAACCTTGAACCAGACAAAGCCGGCTGAATTCCGCTGCGGCGGGTTGACGTTTCCTTTCAATATAAGTATTTTAATGGGCATTACAATTAATTTCTTTAATTATCCGATTGTAAACAATACTCATTCATAAATTGCAGAAATATTATGAAAACATTACTGGAAAAAGAAAAAGAGTTATTCCTTCCTACATACAGCCGTATTCCAATTGAAATATCCCGTGGTGAAGGCGTATATCTCATTGATACAAAAGGTGATAAGTACCTGGATTTCTTCTCGGGACTAGCAGTTAATGCCTTAGGCTATGCTCATCCGAAAATTGTTGAAGCAGTATGCAGCCAGATCGGAAGGTTCGGCCACCTGTCAAATAATTTCATTACCGATGTTCAGGTGGAGTTTACAGAAAAACTATTGAAGTATTCAAAAATGACGCGTGCTTTTCTTTCCAACAGCGGCACCGAAGCTGTTGAAGGAACAATAAAGCTTGTCAGGCTTAAAATGGGTCCCGATAAGAAAATATTTTCTCTTACAAATTCCTTCCACGGAAGAACATATGGCGCTATGACGCTTACGGCAAGAGAAAAATACCAGAAGGGTTTTGAACCGCTTGTACCCAATGTGGGCCACATAGAATTCAACAACGTTAAGGATCTTGAAAAGAAGGCGGGCAAGGACACGGCCGCAATTATTTTCGAATTCATACAGGGCGAAGGCGGAATTAATGAAGTTTCTGAAGAGTTCATACGCAAGGTAGCTGAACTCAGGGATAAGTACGGTTTTATCTTTGTCGAAGACGCAATTCAGGACGGCGTAGGAAGAAGCGGAAAGGCATTCGTGCACGAATATTACGGCGTGGAGCCGGATGTAATTGTAACTGCCAAGGCAATTGGAGGAGGACTTCCGTTGGGAGCATTCCTTACAACTGAAAGGCTTAAGGATGTCTTTACCGCAGGCAAGCACGGCACCACATTCGGCGGAAACCCCGTAAGCTGTGCTGCGGGCAAGGTTGTGCTTGAGGAGGTCTTTGAAAACGGTCTTATGGAAAAGGTTTACGAAAATGGAAATTACTTTAAGCACGAGCTGCTTAAGCTAAAAGAGGAATTTCCCGGCGACGTTAAAGATGTAAGAGGTAAAGGCTATATGCTAGGCGTTGAGCTTAATTACGAGGCTTCCAGTGTAGTTAAAGCCATGAGGGACAGAAAAGTACTATCCAACGCAACAAACGTTAATGTAATCAGAATACTGCCTCCTCTTATTGCCACAAAAGAGGATATCGATTTATATTTAAGCGTTCTGAAGGACGCATTGAAAAACAAGTAAAGAAGAACTCTGAAAAATGGAAATAAACACCGACGTACTGATTATAGGAAGCGGAATTGCGGGGCTTTATGCGGCGCTTAAAGTTGACGAAAGTTTCCGTGTTGTTATTGTTACCAAAAAGAGCAAGGCTGAATCCAATACGAACCTTGCTCAGGGCGGAATTGCTTCAGTTATAGATTCAAGGGATTCATACGATAAGCATATAGAAGATACATTAGTTGCCGGAGCGGGGCTTTGTAAAAAAGAAGCAGTGGAAATTCTGGTTACTGAAGGCCCGCAGAGAATTCGCGACCTTATGGATATAGGCACCAATTTTACTTTTAAGGATGGCAAGCTCGATCTTGCAAAAGAAGGAGGCCACTCGGCCCACAGAATTGTGCACGCGGCTGACCTGACGGGGCGTGAAGTTGAAAGGGCACTCATTGAAGCCATTAACTCAAGGAAAAATATTGTGATGCTGGAAAACCACATTGCAATTGACCTTATAACCGAGCATAACGTTTACCAGCTAAAGGACCAGGAAATTAAAAACCGTCACTGCTGGGGCGCATACGTCCTCGATGTAAAAAGCAATGAAGTAAAAACAATTACCGCGCAAAAGACGCTTCTTGCTACAGGAGGTCTGGGGCAGGTTTACCTGCATACAACGAATCCTTTAATTGCAACGGGTGACGGCTTTGCAATTGCATACCGTGCCGGCGCCAAAATAGGCAACATGGAATTTATACAGTTTCACCCGACTTCATTTTACTCGTCGTCTGACTATTCGAATGTTTCCAAGCCTGCTTTCCTGATCTCTGAGGCTGTAAGAGGTTTCGGCGGAATCTTAAAGACAAAGGACGGCCAGGAGTTCATGCATAAATATGACTCGAGGAAAGAGCTGGCCCCGCGTGACATTGTAGCCCGAGCTATAGACAATGAACTGAAGAAGCGTGGTGACGAGTTTGTGTTTCTTGATATTACACACAAGAATAAGGACCAGATAAAGGAACACTTTCCGCACATATATAAAAATTGCCTTGAAGCAGGAGTAGATATTGCAAAGGACTATATACCTGTTGTTCCGGCTGCGCACTATGCCTGCGGAGGCATTGTGGTAGATACGTGCGGGCGCGCATCACTGATGAACCTTTATGCTTGCGGCGAAGTTTCGATGACGGGCGTGCATGGTGCAAACCGCCTAGCGAGCAACTCATTGCTTGAGGCCCTGGTATTTTCATTCAGGGCAGCTATGGATATGAATTCGCGGGTGGGTAAAGAGGCTCCGCAGATGCCTCAGATTCCTTCCTGGGACGATTCAGGAACTCTCTCTGCCGATGAAAAGGTAATGATTACGCACAGCGTTAAGGAGGTTAAACAGGTAATGTGGGATTACGTTGGAATTGTCAGGTCTAACCTCAGGCTCGACAGGGCTTTCCACCGCATTCATAATCTTTACGTTGAAATTGAGGATATGTATAAGAAGACAAAAGTATTCGAGCCGATGATTGAATTAAGAGACCTTATTACATGCTCGCATATGATCATTAAGTCGGCAAAGCTGAGAAAAGAAAGCCGCGGACTTCATTATACTCTGGATTATCTGAATCCTTCAGAAGAACTTCATGATACAATTATTCAGAACAGGATCCCTTAACAGATCCTGTTCTGAAATTATTCTAAAGCTTTTTGATAAAGTCTATTACTGCTCCATACCTTATGCCGCGTCCTGAGACGATAAGGCTGCCGGCAGGGAGCAGTTTCAGTATATTCTTCAGTATAAGAGTCCCCGCGAAAATGACGTCCTCGCGTCCTTTCATTATTTCAGGATAGAGCCTTAGTATCTCTGAAGAAGAGATCTTTGAAAAATCTTCCGAAAGATCTTTAAGGTCCCCAGTAGTGAGTACTGAATTTTCCACCTTATCCTCGTCATAATGCTGCAGATGCTGTTTTACGCAGGAAAGGGAAGTAGGAGTCCCGGCAACAGCCACAACTGAAAATCCGGGAGGGAATTTATCCTTCAGTTCAGAAAACTTGTCTTCAATTGCCTTATCCAGCTCTTCAATTTCCTGTTTCAGAGGGGGATCGTGCAGAACATGGTTTTCTGTAAAGCTGACCACTCCTCCTAAGAAACTTTTGCTGAAAAGGATATTTCCTCTTTCGCCATAAATAATTTCAGTGCTTCCGCCGCCGACGTCTATTACAACGTACTTTTCAGCCTCAACGCCCGAGGTGGCGCCGAGGAAAGAAAGTCTGGCTTCCTCCTGACCGCTAATGACGGAAATATCAATTCCGTATTTATCTTTCACCAGTGAGATAATATGGCTGCTGTTTGAGGCAAGGCGCATTGCACTTGTGGCCTTTGCAGCAACATGACTGCAGTTAAGGGCTTTTATAATTGAAGAATATTCGTCCATTACTTCAAGCATGGCATTTATTCTGTCGTCTGAAATTGGGCCTCCGGGCTTGAGTCCCTTGCCTATTCTGGGCATTCTGTATTCGTTTACGAGGGGTTTAATTTTACCATCCATTGTGTTTATATTTGCAATCAGCAATAAAATGGTGTTTGTACCTATATCAATAGAAGCAATATTCATATATTTTTCATATTTTTGCAAAAAGGAAATTCAATTTATGCAAAACCTAAACAAATTTTCTAAAATATTTTTATATGTTTGTACTTTAAGCGGTGTTCTATGGCTTGGCGGCTATCTATCGCGAATTCTGCTTACCTACCAGCTTTTTGAGCCCAGGGATTTTATACTTAAAAGTTACGTAAACGACCAGAACTTAAGTGGAATCTTTTATACATTAAACAGTTCGGTTACATTTACACTCATTTTATTCCTGGTATTCTTAGTTTCATTTATTCTATTTATTTCCACATCCGGAATCAAGCTCAAAGAAGAAGGATGGCTTTTTGTAATACTTCTGATTATAATAGTTACCGCGCCGTTTGAGCTCTATCTAATGTCGTTTGATTACCAGATTGCCACAAAAGTATTTTACTCGGCTTTTGTACCCAGGGATGTACTGGCAATATACATTAAAAGGATGAAGTTACTCAGCAGTTTTCCATTGATCGAAATTTTTTCCTATTGTGCGATTGTTTTTCTTGTGATATTTAAACCGCTCAGAATGAAAAAAAATCAATGAAACTAAAAGAAAAAGAATTTGAAGAGGTCCTGAAGGACTTAAAGGCGTTAGCGGCAGAATTGGGCGCTACGGTTCGTTTTGAAAAGGGGGATTTTAAGGGGGGGTACTGCCTCCTGAAAGACTCTAAAGTTATTGTTATCAACAGAATGGCAAACATGCAGCGCAAGGCTATGATACTTTCAGCAGCGCTGAAAGAGCTGGGAATCGATGAGATTTACCTGACACCCAAACTGCGTGAGATCATTGATGAAATGAACGAGGAGAAATGAAAGTACTTGTACTCAACGGACCCAATCTGAACCTGCTCGGAATGAGGGATAAGGACCACTATGGTACCTTAACTCTTGAAGATATTGAGAAGATTGTGAGGGAAAAATACTCATCCGAGTATTTTGAGTTTTTTCAGTCCAACCACGAAGGGGAGCTGATAGACAAGATACAGAAAGCCCCTTCGTATTTTGACGCCATAATAATAAACCCCGGGGGGTATGCGCATACTTCTGTTGCCATAAAGGATGCCTTGACTGAATGCAAAATACCAAAGATTGAAGTCCATCTTTCAAATTTATCGGGCAGGGAAGGCTTCCGACAGGTATTGCTGACTGCTTCCTCATGCACCGGATATGTTTCGGGATTTAAGGAGAAGGGTTACCTGGCAGCAGTTTACCTCATCAAAGAAATTTTAAGTAATAAATGAAAAGAAAAACAGGATAAGATAAAAATGATAAAATCAGTAATTTTTGATTTGGATAATACACTCGTAGATTTCATGAAGATGAAAAGAAGGTCTATTGAGGCAGCTATTCCCGCAATGATAGATGCAGGTCTTGATATGACAATTGACGAAGCGACGAAAAAGATAAATGAAATTTATCTGGAGCAGGGAATTGAATACCAGCATGTTTTTGACCTTTTTCTGCAGAAAGCAATTAACAGGGTTGACAATAAAATACTGGCTTCAGGCATTGTGGCCTACAGAAGAGCCAGGGAAGCTGAACTGACGGCATATCCGCACGTTTATTCTACTTTAATTCAGCTTTCAAAGATGGGCTTAAAGCTGGGAATTGTTTCAGATGCGCCTGTAAAAGAGGCATGGCTGAGGCTGGCTTCGCTGAACTTCCACAATTTCTTTGATGCAGTAGTAACTTTTGACGAAACCGGCGAAAGAAAACCGAGTCCTGTGCCTTTTAAGGCTATTCTTGCCAAGCTGGACACGAATCCCGAAGAATCCATCATGGTTGGCGACTGGGTTGAGCGCGATATTGTAGGTGCATCCAAGATAGGAATGAAGACTGCATTTGCAAAATACGGCGATACTTTTAATAATCAGGCTAACATTGCTGACTTTGAATTGGGCGACATAAGCGACCTGATTCCGATAATAAAAGAGCTGAACAGCGTTCAGGTATAAAAAATAGCCTTAGGACTTCATAAATAAGTTTATTGTACTGCGTTTATCTTGATACTTTATAATGAATTAGTTATTTTGGATTTTGTTTTTTGCAGGGTCAAAATTGAAAGAACTAGGAATTAAGAAGTTATATTATTCGATAAGCGAAGTCAGTAAAATTACAGGCTTGGAGCAGTACGTCTTAAGGTATTGGGAAAATGAATTTGAGGATTTAAAACCCTCGAAGAACAGGGCTGGCAACAGGATATACACGAATAAAGATATTCAGGTAATCCTAAAGATCAAAAAGCTCCTGAAAGAAGAAAAGTACACAATTGAGGGTGCCAAGAAGAATCTGAAGGAAATTGAACCGGAGCCAGAGCCTGTGCAGGCCGAGCCGGTGAAGAAGCCTCTGGAAAATGCCCCAGCAATAAAAGATAAAAAAAGTGAAGAAGATATCCCTGCATTAAAAAGAGACCTTGAACATATAAGGAATTTTTTGATATATTTACAAAGTAAGTTATAATTATTAAATGTTAAAATAATTTTAGCAAATCGGAACGTGGCGCAGCCCGGTAGCGTACTTGAATGGGGTTCAAGGGGTCGCGGGTTCAAATCCCGCCGTTCCGACATTAAAGCCCGGAAGCATAAGTTTCCGGGCTTTTTTTTGTTTATGGCCGGATTAAATGGTTCGAGGTCCGGTGCAAAAGCAACTCCACCCGGAAATTTCCGGCAAAAATGGCGCTGGACTATCTGATTTATAATTGATTGTTTTTTGGATGAATTATTTGCGGGAAAATGTTGTTATTATAATATGGAAACAACAAAATCTATATCTATTCTTCTCGTTGAGGATAACCCCGGCGATATTTACCTGACCCGGGAGGCTTTGAAGGTAAGTAAAATCAGTAATACGCTCCAGGTAGTTAGAAATGGGATCGAATGCATGGAATTCTTAAGGCAGCAGGGCAGATTTGCCGGTGCTGAAATGCCTGATATGATAATACTGGACCTCAATCTTCCGCTGAAAAACGGCAGGGAAGTCCTTGAAGAAGTAAAGCACGATAATACTTTGAAAACCATCCCTGTAATTGTTCTCTCCAGTTCACAGAATGAAGCTGATATTAAAACAAGTTACCTGCTTAATGCTAATTGCTATATTACAAAACCTGTTGACTATGACGAATTTATTCGCATTATTAGATCAATCGAGAACTTCTGGTTCTCAATTGTCAGACTCCCGCAAGGCCGCCTGAATTAGCGGCGGGAACATTTCCTCATTATACCGGTTTATTTATTATTTACTAACATTTAAATATTTATTTTAGTAAATTTTATCGCAAAATTTATGATTTTAGAATAAATAAAAGCAAAATTATTTTCGCTATGAAAGAATCTCAGATAACAATTCTGCTCATTGAAGATAACCTTGGGGATGTGCATTTAATTAATGAACTTATCCATGATACCGATGCATTAGATATTAAGGTGGAACAGGCCTTCAGGCTGTCTACAGGCATACAGCGCCTGAATAAGGGCGGAATTGACCTGGTACTTCTGGATCTGGGTCTTCCGGACAGCATGGGGCTTGATACATTAAAGAAAATTCTGCCGGAAACAAAAGGCGTTCCCGTTGTTGTGCTTACCGGGCTTGAAGATGAGGAGATAGGCATCAGGGCCGTTCAGGCTGGTGCGCAGGATTATCTGGTAAAATACCAGGTGGATCCAGTTCTCTTTATGCGTTCTATACGCTTTGCAATTGAACGAAAGCGCGTAAATGAAATAAAATTGTAAAAAAGGGCGGTTATCCGCCTTTTTTATTATGCATCCGCCTATCTAGTTGATATCAAATCTCCCCGGAATGTACGCTGACAGATTTTGCGTTTTCCTGGTTATTTTCTAAATTCAGTTATTCCGGAACTGATACGAAATTTATATGAACTTTGTTGTCAGCATACCTGTTAAGTTGATAGAAATATTAAATTAAAAATCGTATATTTTAAGCTAATTTTTAGGATTGGATTTAATTTTGAATACAGATAAACCAAAATCATTTTGCGGCATTTTCGGCGTTTTTGGGACAAATGAGGCAGCTTTCCTGACATATTACGGCCTACATTCACTCCAGCACCGCGGACAGGAAGCTTCAGGCATTGTAACGGCAGAGGAATCGAAGGGTAAAATATTATTCAATATTCATAAAAATCTGGGACTTGTTTCCGAAGTTTTTCATGATCCCGATATTCTGAAGCATAACTTAAAGGGCCATGCTGCCATAGGCCATAACCGGTATTCAACTACCGGAGCATCGGAATCCTTAAAGAATATTCAGCCTTTTGTTGTAAATTACCGTATGGGGCACCTTGCAGTTGCTCATAACGGAAACCTGACCAATGCACATATACTTAGAGAAGATCTGGTTAATGATGGAGCAATATTCCAGACTACGAGCGATACGGAGGTAATTCTTCATCTTATAGCCCGCAGCAGGCTGAATGATCAGGTTCAGCAGATTCTTGAGGCCCTGAGGGTAATTGAAGGCGCTTACTGCCTGGTAATTCTTACTGAAGATAAGCTTATTGCGGCAAGAGATCCCTATGGATTCAGACCTCTTGCCCTTGGCAAGGTAAACGGTACATTTGTGGTGGCATCTGAAACATGTGCTCTGGATATAAACAGCGCCAAATATATCCGTGATATTGAGCCAGGCGAACTCATTGTAATAGACCGCCATGCAACTGAAACCAATCAGGTTCAGTCCTATAAAATATTTGACGGGAAGTCTGTCAAAAAGCAGTGTATTTTTGAATATATTTATTTCTCGCGTCCCGACAGTAAAATATTCGGCCACAGTGTAGATAAGATCAGAAGAAAGCTCGGGAAAGTTCTGGCAAAGAAGCATCCTGTAGTGGATAAAGACGGCGATAAGGTTATTGTAATCAGCGTGCCCGACAGTTCAAACACAGCTGCATTAGGATACGAAAACCAGCTGGAAAAAGACGGCATCAGGGCCAAGTTTGAAATCGGCCTTATAAGAAGCCATTACGTCGGCAGGACGTTCATACAGCCCGGGCAGTCGAACAGGGAAATGGGCGTGAGATTTAAGTTTAATATTGTGAAGGGGGTTCTGGAGAACCGTACTGTAGTTCTTATTGATGATTCAATTGTCAGAGGGACAACTTCCAGACAGCTTATAAGTCTGATCAAGGAAGCAAACCCGAAGGCAATTCATGTAAGGATCTCTTCGCCTCCGATTATGCATCCGTGTTATTATGGAATGGACTTTCCTTCAAAGGAAGAATTGATTGCTAATAAGTTTGATGGTGATGTGGAAAAGATAAGAGAATATCTGGATGTAGACAGTCTTGAATATCTGACGAATGAGGAGCTTCTGGAGGCTATGGTGGATCAGGATCAGTCCCATTTCTGTACAGCATGTTTTTCAGGTATTTACCCCACAAGGGTTAATGAGTCCTTTAATAAAAACGTTTACGAAGACTAACACCATTTCTTAATACCGGAATATTATGATTAGATTTAGGGATGTGTATACACGCTCAAACCTTTTAAGCCTAACCCGGCTTCTTTTGAGCTTCCCGGTATACTTTCTGCTCGCCAGGATGGAAAACTCCGTCAACTACAGGATTGAAATAATAGCCATTCTTGTATTTGCCGCGTTAACAGACTTCCTGGACGGTTATTTGGCCCGGAAATACAACGAAATTTCAGAAGTAGGAAAGATCATAGACCCTCTGGCCGATAAGGCGCTCATTGGGGTGGTAACCATTCAGCTTTTTCTGCTTGGACACATTCCTCCTGTTTACTTCTTTTCAGTAATCGGGCGGGATTTAATCATATTCCTCGGGGGAATATACGTTACAAAGAAAATCGGCAAAGTCCTGCCTTCAAATCTCTTAGGAAAAATAACCGTTACTTTTATTGCGGCTTATCTTCTGGCCATTATATTCGGATTTAAAGACAGTATTATATATGACTACCTTTATTATATCAGCCTGATTTTAGTATATGGATCACTTTTAGCTTATATCATCAGGGCAAAAGAATCTTTAACGTGGAATAAAAATGAATCTGTTCAAGAACATCAACTTTGATAAACTTAAAGACGGTCTGTCCAAAACAAGGGACAAGATTGTTACAAAAATAAATGAAACCATTACCGGAAAAGCCAAACTGGATGAAGAGTTACTCGAAGAAATTGAAGAAATTTTAATTACAAGTGATATAGGATATGATGTAGCCGTAAAGGTTATTGAAAATACCAGGGTAAGGCTTAAAGCGGAAAAAGACAGAAGCAAGCTGAACGTCATCGACGCAATTAAAGAAGAGCTTGCCGGGCTTTTGAACTCATACGATACAAATTCAGAGTTCAACCGCATGGATAAGTATAAACCGTATGTTATTCTGGTTATTGGAGTTAACGGAGCCGGCAAAACCACCACAATTGGCAAACTGGCGCATAATTACAGGCAGGCAGGGCTTAATGTAATAATCGGATCGGCCGATACATTCAGGGCTGCAGCCAACGAACAGCTTGAAATATGGGCTAATCGTGCCGGAGTTGAGATTATTCAGAGCACTTCGGGAAGCGACCCCTCGGCGGTGGCTTTTGATACCATGAACATCGCTAAAAAGAAGAATGCCGACGTTGTTCTGATTGATACGGCAGGACGACTGCATACGAAAACGAACCTCATGGAAGAACTCAAGAAGATCAAGAAAGTAATGAGCAAGGTGGTGGATTATGCTCCAAATGAGACGTTTCTCGTCCTGGACGGCAATACCGGGCAGAATGCCCTCATACAGGCTGAGAAGTTCCGTGAAGTAACTGATATTACCGGTCTTATTATAACCAAGCTCGACGGCACGGCAAAAGGCGGTGTGGTATTCCAGATCTGCAGCCAGCAGAAGGTTCCTGTAAAATATATCGGAGTTGGAGAGGGGATTGACGATCTTCAGACCTTCGATGCCCAGAGCTTTGTTTCAGCACTCTTTTCAACTGATCAGGTAACGGGCTAAATAACTCTATTTAATACCTGACAGGTAAATGAGATAATCTTTGAAAGATAAAACACTTTTCATTATAAACCCCGAAGCGGGAAAAGGCAGAGGCAGGAAGATCCTGCCTCAGATTTCACGCATTCTCTCAGTCCATTCAAACCACACTGAAATAGTACAGACCGAAAGGGCTAATCACGCCACAGAGATTGTTAAGCTTTATAAGCAGGATTTTAAGAGGATCTGTATTGCCGGAGGTGACGGAAGCCTTAACGAGATCGTGAACGGACTTGACGGCACATGTGAAAACATTATAGGCGTTATTCCCATAGGTTCCGGAAATGATTTTGCCAGAACTGCCGGAATGAATAAAGATTTATCACAGTCTTTGAGAACCATCCTGGAAGATCACGTTGTGCGGGAAGTGGATACCGGGTATCTGAAGTATAAAGAAAAAGAGACGGATGGTCTTATTATCAGAAAGTTCCTGAACAGTGCCGGAATCGGCTTTGATGCCATAGTTTCAGATCAGATCAAAAAGAATAAATATTTTAAGGGGTTACCTCTTTACATTTCAGCCGTAATACAGTCCTTGTTTAAGTATCAGACTATGGACATAAATGAGGCCATGTTTGATGATTATTCAGTCAGCGGCAGGAAGCTTTTAGTTGCCATAAGCAACGGAAAGACCTATGGCGGGGGTTTCAAGGTTAATCCCGGAGCCGATGTGCACGACGGGCTGCTGGACGCCTGTATAGTGACAAATCTGCCCATATGGCAGATAGTACGGGATTTCCAGAAGTTTGTACGTGGAAAGCACGGGACAATACCGGGTATAGAAATCAGGAAGTTCAGGAAGGCAAGTCTAAAGACATCTCAGCCGGTTTACATTCACGCCGACGGTGAAGTAGTTTCGCAGTCAGTTACTGAAGTTGAAGCCGGTCTTAATCCCACCAGGCTGCAATTCATATTTGCAAAGTAATTCCAGAAAAACAGTTTCTAGTGAAAGCAGGAAGGGGAACCCGGGTTAAAAGTCTTTAATGCGGGGGTTTAAGAAAGAGCCATATTTTGTCAAATAATTATATTTATCTTAGTTTACATAATATACATTATCGGACATTTGGATATCTGACTTGAGGGAAGCGGCTAATTGTAATACTTGTTAATTCCTGAAATTTAGCATGAATTCCCCATTTTATTGCGTTAATTTACCGCCCGCCTACAGCAAGCGATTGGTGCCAGGAACTATTTCCTGACACCAATATATTTCTACGTGATATCTCTAAAAATTAATATTTAAAGAAGCCTTCGCCTGTCTTGCGGCCAAGCTTGTTTGCTGCAACCATCTTCTTAAGCAATGGGCACGGACGGTATTTGCTGTCGTTAAATCCGTTAAATAAAACTTCCATTATCGCCAGGCATACGTCAAGTCCTATAAAGTCAGCCAGCGTCAAGGGTCCCATCGGATGGTTCATGCCCAGCTTCATAACTGTATCAATATCCTCCTTTGAAGCCACTCCTTCCATCAAGGCAAAGATTGCCTCGTTGATCATAGGCATCAGTATCCTATTGCTGATAAAGCCCGGATAATCGAACACTTCCACCGGCACCTTGTCCAGCTTTAATGTAAGATCCTTAATGCACTGGAATGTCTCGTCACTTGTTGAATATCCGCGTATGATTTCCACCAGTTTCATCACCGGTACGGGATTCATAAAGTGCATTCCGATGAATTTATCGGGACGGTGCTGTGCTGAAAGCTCTGTTATGGATATAGATGAAGTGTTTGAGGCAAAGATACATTCAGGCTTTACTATTCCGCTTAACTTGCTAAAAACAGACAACTTAGCATCCCTGTTCTCATAAATAGCTTCAATTACAAGGTCTGAGTCAGCCGGTGTATTTTCTACTTCAACTACGGGTTTAATGCGGTCTAAAGCAGTCTCTTTTTCTTCTTTTGTAATTACTTCTTTGGATACCTGGCGTTCCAGGTTGCGTGAAATGGTGTCGATTCCTCTTTTTACAAGCTCGTCTTTAACATCGATTAAAGAGACATAAAATCCTTTTAATGCGAAGACATGAGCAATTCCGTTGCCCATTGTTCCGGATCCCACTACAGAAACTTTCTCAATTGCCATAAATTAACCCTCTAAAATGTTAACAGAACAATAATTTATTTGTTATTAAGTTAAAATGCAGGAAAAAAGCCGAATGGAAATGCAATAAAATACTGAACTGAAAAATTAGGATTCTATGCCTGTTCAGGATTTTTTTGAGTATTATTGTCGTGCTGTTCACTTTCAAATGAAAGGCAGCATTTCAGTTTGCCGCAGGGACCGCTCAGTTTGGAGAAGTTGGAAGCCAGGTTCTGCTCTGTAGCCAGCTGTGTGGTGATTTTCTTAAAATTGCACAGGAATGAAGAACAGCAGAATTCCCTGCCGCAGGTTCCTATTCCGCCTACTCTTTTAGCCTCATCTCTTACGCCGATCTGCCTGAGCTCTATTCGGGTCTTAAAATTGGAGGCTAAATCTTTGGCCAGCTCGCGGAAATCGACCCTGCCGTCGGCAGTATAAAAGAAAAAAAGCTTATTCCTGTCGAACTGGTAATGAACATCAATCAGTTTCATGCTCAGGTTATATTTTTGAACCTTGAGCTTAAAGACTTCCATTGCTTTAATTTCTTCGGCGCTGTTCTTTTCAATTGCTGCAAGGTCATTGGCCTCCACTTTTCGGATTATATGCGGAAGCAGTTCGCCATAAAGTCCGGACTTCTGTCTTTTTATCCTTACAAACTCTCCGGTTTCTCTTATTGTAGCAATTTCAGTCGTATCCTCACAGGAAACTATAATGCGGTCATCGGGCAGGAGTTCTTCGGTCATTGAATCGGGAACCAGGCAGTAGAAAGTGCCAAGCAGGCCGTTGCAGTGGGCCTCAACTATTTTACGGTCATCCATGGGGACAAAAGCGGACACTTCAGCACCGCAGGCCATGCAGCCGCTCATACTGACGTGGTGTTCAAGCTGTTGGACTAAAATGTTATTGTACAGCGTATGATTGCCGCAGCCGGAATCACAATGTAATGGCAGCTTATTGTCGTTCCCGTTTTCACCTGAGCTCATATTATGCACTTTTAATTCCAAAATATCTTATTGAAGCCAGTTCAAATATAATATTAAGTGCTATAACATTCAAGTTCAGATTGTTGTCTATTGAGTGAGCCAGGTCATTGAGTTTAAAGACTACTTCATCAATAGCTGCCCTGGAGAATTTCAAATTGAATTTCTCCAGCGTGCCGCTGTGGCTGCTGAAGAGATATTCCTGCAGGCCGAGTTTATTTTTCGAGGCATCATTGAGCCATGTAATGATCATCTCTATAAGCAAAGTCAGCTCTCCGGCTGAACTGGAAGCAGTAAAAGATGAAATGTCTTTTAATGCCGACTGGTATTTTAGTGCAAGTGCATTTCTCAGGATGTTAATCGTTTTTTCGATCAGGAAATCAAAGTCCTGATCGAGCAAAGTATTAGCGTGAGTCAAGGAGCCGTTTGAGAAAACGGATATCTTGTCTGCAACCTGTTTTTCAACTCCGAATGAGTCCGTCAGAATTTCCGACAGGTCTTCCCTTTTCAAGGGGTCGAAATTCACGGTCCAGCACCTGGACAATATAGTCGGCAGCAGTTCATTCTTAAATGGTGTGATCAGGAAAAAGATCATTCCTTCCGGAGGTTCCTCCAGGCTTTTTAAGAGAGCATTCTGGGCCTCATCGTTCATCAGGTGGGCATCGGAAATTATAACGGCTCTGTACTTTGCCTCTTCGTATGTCAGCGACTGGAACTTCTTTATTTCACGAATACTGCTGATCTTTATATTATTTGCCCCCTGCAAATTAATTTTATAGTAAGGGTTTCTGACCTTTTTCTCCAGCTCTTCCTTAAGCTCTTCCAGTGTTTCCGAACTCAGCTTTTCAGTTGGGGAATTATCCCCTGTTTCATTTTTCCCCCTTGGAAGGGCCATTACAAATTTGACAAAAGGTTCGGATAGATTTCTGACCTTAAGGGCTACGGATGAGGATGTATTACCTTCCGACGGGCTGTTGAGAAGCTCCAGGAATTTAACGGCCATGAAATGCTTACCGACGCCATCGGGGCCTGAAAACAAAAAAGCGTGGGGGATTTTTTGTGATGAATATATTTTATACAGGAGATCGCCTGCGGCATTCTGCCCTTTTACGCTATGTAAGATATTGTTCCTCATAATTTACTTCTTGAAATAGAAAAAGGCGCCTCAAAAGGCGCCTGTAATCTTACATTAAATCGTCATCGTCATTGTAGAAGAAATCCTCCTCACTTGGATAATCAGGCCAGATATCCTCAATAGATTCATAAGGCTCTTCTGAATCCTCCAGTTCCTGAAGATTCTCTACAACTTCCAGTGGAGCGCCGATTCGCTCGGCATAATCTATTAATTCTTCTTTAGTAGCTGGCCACGGGGCATCATCTAAATAAGAAGCTAATTCTACTGTCCAAATCATATTTCTACTCCGGAAAAATATTGTTTTTTTAATTTAATTAAATAAGTTCAAATCATCAAAGAAAAAGTCCTCTGGGTTAAGAGCCAGGCCGTTATGGTGCACTTCATAATGAAGATGCGGGCCGGTTGATAATCCAGTATTCCCACTCCTGGCTACAAAAGAGCCTCTGTTTACCTTCTGTCCTACTTTAACTGCTGCCTCAGACAGGTGACCCATAATTGTTCTATAGCCAAATCCGTGATCTATTTCAATGCATAATCCGAAGCCGCCTCTAGTTCCTACAAAAGCTACTGTTCCGCTGCCGGGGGCATAAACTGGAGTGCCGACATCTGCAACAATATCAATACCCTCATGCATTCTTACCACCCCGAGTATAGGGTGCTTACGCATTCCGAAGCCATGGGCTGTAACAATCCCGCTGGCGGGTTTTACTGCCGGGAGGGCTTCAAAAAGTTTCTCATTACTTTTAAGTTTATTTGAAATTTCCAGGTAGTTCGACCTTTCGAAAGCAATTTTCGTCTGTACCTTGTCCACAAATCCGGATAGTTCATCCAGATCCACGCCGGAATGTTTTTTCGAAAAAAGTTTTTCAAAAATGCCGCCGCCGGTTCCCAGAGATCTTTCCTCTACGGAAGTGGCTGGCAGGTCAGCAGCAGTTCTAAGTTCGTCATTTGCCTGAGCAAGACTGTCTACAGAGGAGTTAAGCTGCTTAAATAAAGACGACACTTCAGAGAGTTTGGCAGAAAGTTCTTTATTTTCAGCCTTAAGGCCCGACAGTTCCGAATCGGAATTAACGAAAGAATGGATTAAAAGATATCCCCCAAATAGCATGGTAGAAATGAGCAGCACAAGAAAAATGAATAAAGATAAAAATTTCCTGTGGAAATTTCTTATTTCAATTAACTTCAGCTTCGTCTTTGAGAAATAGTAAAACTTGTTCATAGATGGTGCGAAGTTATTAAAATAACTTATATATGTCAAGCAAAAACTACGCTGCAGACAAGTCATTCCTCCGGGATTCCGGGGGCAGCCCAGGGCTTTTCGAACTCTGGCTGCAGTAAATATTATTCGAAGTCGTGCTCAAAGTAGTCGACAAAGCGCTTGTCGTCTACATTAAGTTTGTTCAGGCGGTCCTCAAGCCTTCTCTGCAGGACTTTTGCCGAATCGTAGCCGTAGTGTTTGAGCAGATAGTTTAAGCTGATCACTTCTGAAATTACAGTGATATTTTTTCCCGGCAGAATGGGAAGTTTTATGTAGGGTATTTCTATATCCAGGAGGCTGAAGACCTCTTCATCCAGACCTGTACGCGTATAATGGGATTTTTCATCCCAGACCTCGAGTTCTACAATTATTTCGAGTCTTTTCTGGAAGCGGATTGCACGGACGCCGAACATGCTTTTAACGTCAATTATTCCTATTCCGCGCACTTCCATAAAGTGTTTTACCAGTTCGGTGCCTGAACCCATGAGTATATTTTCGCCTTTTTTTGTGACGATGATCACGTCGTCGGCTACAAGGCGGTGTCCTCTTTCAACAAGGTCCAAAGCCACTTCACTTTTCCCGATGCCCGATTTTCCGACGAAGAGCATTCCAACGCCGTAGACATCTACAAAAGATCCGTGTATGGAGATGCGGGGAGCGAACTGATCGTCCAGAAAGTCGCCCACCAGATAAACGAGTTTTGTAGTGGTAAATTTTGAGCCGAACATACCGATGTGGTACTCGTCTGCAAGTTCAATCATTTCGGGAAACGGCTGGTTGCCGTCGGTTAAAATTATACAGGGAATTTCAAACTGGAATATTTTTCTTAAAGTATCAGTTCTTTCCTGTTTGCTGAGCTGATTCAGATATTTCATTTCAGTGTTTCCGAATATCTGAATGCGAGTAAATGAAAAAAGCTCCACAAACCCGGCCAGAGCCAGGCCGGGTCTGTGAAGATTCTGATCGTATATATTTCTGTTGAAGCCGGTTTCATCGGTAAACAAAGTGAGTTTAAACCGGTCTTTTACATTCTTATAGAAGAAATCAACCGTGATACTTTCTTTTTTGATTATTTTTTTATCGTCCAGTTTCATTCTTTACTCTTCTTCTTCCTCTTCTTCAGGATTGGGAATCGGGGGTTCTTCGGAAATTGCGGCTCTTTCTACTCTTTCGCTCCTTTTTCCGTCAACAACCCTGGTTTTTATTTTGCTAAGCTGTTTTTCCATTTTGGTAACCGCAGCGGAAACCGACTTCTTAAAGTCATCGGAGTTTTCCTTTGCAGTTAAGACTTTGCCTGGAATTGGTAAGATGATTTCGGCAATCTTTGTGCTATCCTTTAAGTTCTCATAGCTCAAAATTACTTCAACGTCGTTAATGTCGTCATTAAGTTTTGCCAAATCGCCGACCTCTGAATAGATGTAATCTTTCAGAGAGTCTTTAGCCTTAAACTTCCTTGAAGTGATTTGAATGTTCATATGATGCTCCTTTTTAAGATTTAGGATGAGCTTGTTTATATATGTTCTTCAACCGTTCAATGGAGACGTGTGTGTAGATTTGAGTGGTTGACAGACTTTCATGACCCAGTATTTCCTTGACGGCAAGCAGATCTGCTCCGTTATCAAGCATATGGGTTGCCGCCGTATGCCTGAGCACATGGGGGCTTTTCTTGTTCAGCTCCGTTTCCTCGCTTAGATACTTATTAATTAGCCTATAAACGTAACGCGGGTAAATCCTTTTGTTTCTTGAAGTTACGAATATTGGTTTATTATACTGTAAAGATGTCCTTGAATCAAGATACTTCTTTACGACTTGAAGCGACTCCTTTCCAATTGGAACAATCCTGGTTTTGGAACCCTTGCCGGTAACTCTGACCGATCCTTTTTCAAAATCTATATCACCTGAATTAAGGCTGCAAAGTTCAGAGACTCTGAGAGCACAGCTGTATAAAACCTCAATAACGGCATTGTGAAGAAGCTTATCTTCATTGCTGAGCTTCCTGGATATTTCATCCATAATATTCTCAGGGACTACTTCCGGAAGCTTTCTTTTTACCTGGGGATTGGATATTCTTTTCAGCGGGTTTGCGGGAACAATATTATTTCTGGAAGCGTAATTGAACAGGCTTCTAATGGCCGAGAGTTTTCTTGAGATTGTACTTTTTTCGTACTCTGAATTTACATTAATGCTTATAATATACTTTCTTATCAGCTTTTCATTTACCTGTAAAACGCCGGTAATCTGAAGAGAGTCGCAGAATTCACTAAACTGGAGCAAATCCCGCCGGTAGGACTTAACCGTATTTCCGGAAAACCTGCGCAGTTTCTGCAGGTTTTCCAGAAAATCTTCTATAACCCTTTTAATTTCCATATATCAAGAATTTTAGTGGAAATATTAATTTGAAGTCTTGTTTAATTCGAGCTTTCTTTAAACTCTTCCACTATTTCCTCACTGCAGACCGGGCACCTCAGGTACTCGCCTTTTTTCTGACTGTATCTTTTTTCCATATACAAAGAGTCTCCGTTCGGGCAGCTGACGGGAATGGGTTTATACCAGCCTACAAAGTCGCAGTCGGGATACCGGCTGCATCCGTAAAAGACCTTTCCTTTTCTGGACTGTCTTTCAATGATGTCGCCATCCTTGCATTTAGGGCATTTTACGCCTGTAACCAGGGGTTTAATATAATCACACTCGGGATACTTTTCGCAGCCGATGAAGCGTCCGAATTTTCCGTTTCTATAAACAGTGTTGGCGCCGCATTTTTCGCATTTATCGCCCGTATATTCGGGTTCCTTTGGTTCACCCGGGTGCAGGTCCTTTAACGACTTAATATTTTTACATTCAGGATAATTGCTGCATGCCAGAAATTTCCCAAAACGGCCCATTTTTATAATCATTTCACTGCCGCAAAGGTCGCAGTTGATTTTCTCCACGTTTTCTTCAACTTTTTTCAGGGCATCTGAAAAAGGAAGATAAAAATCGTTTAATACGTTAAGATAGCCTATTTCGCCCTGCGCTATAAGGTCGAGTTCATCTTCCATCCTGGCCGTAAAATTTACGTTCAGGACTTCAGGGAAGCTTTGAACCAGTATATCGTTAACCTTCTTTCCCAGTTCAGTAGGTCTCAGCCTCTTTTCCTCCATAAAGACATACTTTCTGTCCTGAATAGTGCCAACAATCATGGCGTAAGTTGAAGGTCTTCCTATTCCCCTGCTTTCCAGTTCTTTAATAAGGCTGCTTTCACTATAGCGTGCAGGCGGTTTAGTAAAGTGCTGTGTCTTGTGAAGGTACTCCAGACCTACCTTCTGCCCTGCTTCAAGGCCAAGGGGAATGAGGTCGTTATCACCTTCATCCTTTCCGTTTGTGTCTTCAGACTGCTCCTCGTAAACCTGGAGGAATCCATCGAAGCGGATTGCCGTGCCAGAGGCCTTAAAGAGGAATTCATCGGCCCGGACCTCAATTACTGTAGTCTCAGTGATAGCAGGATTCATCTGTGATGCAACGAACCTTTTCCAGACTAGCTCATAGAGTTTGAACTGTTTTCCTTCCAGGAAAGGCTTAACAAATTCAGGAGTATATCTTAAAGACGTAGGCCTTATGGCTTCATGGGCGTCCTGAACGTTGGCTCCGTTTTTCTTTTCGTATACACGTGGTGACTCGGGAAGGTATTTATCCCCGTAGGCTTCCTTAATATATTCTCTAAGGTCGCCCACAATTTCGGGACTGAGTCTAGTTGAATCGGTTCTCATATAGGTAATTAAACCAACGGTACCTTCTTTTCCAAGGTCAATTCCTTCGTACAGGTTCTGTGCAATTGCCATCGTATGGCTTGGTTTCAGGCGAAGCATCTTTGAAGCTTCGGCCTGCATAGAGCTTGTGATGAAAGGAGGAGGAGGATTTCTTCTTCCCTCTTTTTTTATAATGTCGGAGATGGCAAAATTTTCTTTCTTTGTAAGCCTGTCCAGGACTTCCTGGGCTGAGGTTTCATTATTCAGGGCAAAGTTGCCGACGAGAAAATCTTCCCAGTCTTTTTCAGTCATAACGGGTTTAGGCTGAATTCTCAGGGTCTTACCGTCAACTTCAACCAGTTTAGCACGAAAGACATCCCCTTTTTCAGTCTTAAAGTCGGCCCATATAGCCCAGTATTCTGTGACAATGAAGTTTTCAATTTCCTTTTCACGTTCGCAGATGAGTCTCAATGCAACGGATTGAACGCGTCCTGCAGACAAGTTAAAGCTGGAAGGATCCAAAACTGCCCTCCAGAGGAAGGGGCTTATTTTATAGCCGATAATTCTGTCCATTACCCTTCTGGCTCTTTGTGAGGAAACCAGGTTGGTATCTATTTCAAGAGGCGAATTAATAGCCTTCTGTACGGCATTTTTTGTGATTTCGTTAAAAAGAACTCTGTAGATCTTCCCGTCAGTTACATTTTCAATAACATCAGCAATATCCTGTGCAATAGCTTCACCTTCACGGTCAGGATCAGTTGCTATAAAAACAGATTTACTCTTAGAGGCCAGGCTTTTAATCTTCTTAATTACATCTCCTTTTCCCCGGATGTTGACGAACTGAGGCTTAAAATTGTCGTCGATGTCAACGCCGAGTTTAGTTTTCGGAAGATTTTTTATATGTCCAACAGTAGCTTCAACAAGATAATTCTTACCAAGGTACTTATTGATGGTTTTAGCCTTTGCGGGCGATTCCACCAGAACGAGATTTTTTTCCATTTACAAAATTTCCTTTAGTTAATTGTATCCGAAGAATATAAAAGAACTCTGCTTCCAGGGGGGATACTTTCGTTTAAATCAACTAAAGAAAACAAGATCAACCAATTGATTTCTTCCTTAGAAATTTTATCACCCGGAAATAAAGTAACCTGTTCGAGGATGTTATCCAGATCAGTGAGTTTCAGCAAACCGACATTTATTAAATGCGTGATGTAGTCGTAATTATCTACTCCTAAGATTTCTTTTTCTTCTTCGGTCAAGAATCTAAAACTTTTAATTTCTTTATTCTTAATTGAATTATTAAAATAATTATTCGTAAGCTTTTTGTCATATATCCAGCTGAAAGCCGTGCTTACGGTCTGTTTATCAAAATTCTTATTATGGCTTAATTTTTTGTTCACTTCCTCTAAAGAAGAGTTCTTGTTGAGCGCATCAAGAATTTGAGCTATTACTTCAACTATTTTGGCTGTCATAAAGTAGTCTGTCGTTATGGACGAGATATTCAAATTTATTAGTTAAGAAGTTTTCCAGCTTCTTCATTATTTTCCTGTCGGCAATCTCTTTATCATCGTAACCCATCAGGTGCAAAACACCGTGAATGACCAGTCTCAACAACTCATTATCCAGTGAACATTCATATCTTTTAGCGTTTTCTGCCGCATCAGCCGCAGAAATAAGGATTTCTCCGTCTAAGTTTTTATTATCCCCCGAATAATTAAATGTAATAATATCGGTTGAATAATCGTGCCCGAGATACTGCTTATTGATGCTCCAGATTGTCGCGGGGCTTAAAAAATTAATCGGAAGGGAAACTATGGATAAGTCCATGTCTTCGGATAAAAGGCCTACGAGCTTATGAACGAGCTTCTTATTGACCCTTATTTTCCCTTCACCAACTACTGTTAGATTTTTAATCAATATATCTTATTTTAAAATGTTAAGCAAATACAAACTGCATAATTATTTGCTGAGCAAGAGCCTCTAAAAATCAGAATCTGCGTGTCCGGCTATAACAGGATTCATGCGGCAGTTTGTTCCAGCAAAAGTAAATAATTATGGATAAAAAGAAACCAATTTAAGCAAAATTTCAACATTTTATTCAAAAAACCGGCAAAAATATTACTCTTTTTTCTGCATGCTCTGCTGAGCATATTCAGAGTACCTGACTGCCGAAAGGGCTATTTCATCAATTTCGCCGGGAGTAAGGTTGCGTACAACTTTGGCCGGAATGCCGGCAACGAGTTTACCGCCCGGAACAACGAAGCCGGGCGTAACAACTGCTCCCGCAGCAACAATAGAATTCTTACTTACCAGGGCGCCATCCAGAACAATGCTCCCGATTCCGATAAGGCATAAATCCTCAACCGTACAGCCGTGAAGCTTTACGGCATGGCCTATGGTTACGCCGCTGCCGATTATAAGCGGATATTTACCTGTCACGTGCAGAACCGACAGATCCTGAACATTCGTGCTGCTGCCGATTTTAATAAAATTGACGTCGCCTCTAATGACAGAGTTATACCAGATGCTAGAATCACGGCCTATTTCAACTCTTCCAATAATCTTAACACCCGGAAATACTGAGGCCTCAGGATGAATCTGAGGTGTGAATTCCTTAAAGCTATATATCTGGTCATCCATTACAAGGTCCTTGTTTGAAGCTGATAAAGTATAAAATCAAAAATTATGGAACTATGAACTAAAATCTTAAAACTCAAATTCTCGGCGGATTCCACCCGCTGATTTTCCAATTTTTTAATTCCAGTGTAACATTCCCGATTATCACCTTCATCTTAGCTATTGTGGGTACGGCATATTTATCGTTAGTGAACCAGCCCTCGAAATTTCCTGTCAACCCGAAAATGCTGACGAAATCAGTATGTCCATCTAATCTTACGCTTGCGATATCGTAATCTGCCGCATCAATTGAAGTCTTTTCAACTTTATCGTAAAAGTTGATTTTTGTGTAGACAAAATCCTCTGTAACAAAACATGGCACATTAACACTTTTCTTCTGACCCGTATTCATTCTTGCATAATAGAACAGGGAAAGTCCATCCTGGTAATTAGCTTTAACGCCTGTAGTGGAGTCTGCCCATATTTCGTAGGGTTTATACTTCCCTTTTTTTACATGAACTGTTTTACTGTAATAATCGAAGAAATACTCAGTGAATTTAATATAGTCCTTTTCCTTTTCAGTGGCCCTGAAGAAATCCGAGTACAGATTCTTATCGAAATTACTTTCATATATCTGATGCAGACTTACAAAAGGAATTCCGTTATAAGAATCGATGTATGCTTTTGTCCTGTAATAAATAACGCCGTTTCTTTCTTTCTGATCCAGAATTAAAAGCCTGACTTCGCCAAACTTAAGGAATCCGTAACTAACCACGTATGTAATATCTTCGCCCGGATTCATCTCTTTGGGAATATACTGCCCCAGGTTGTTAGAACTCCAGAGGGAATTATCGCTGCTGAAGCCGCAGAAATAGAAAAAAACAATAAGAAGCGCACCATTTTTTAGATATTTCATTATAATAATTTTGATAGTTTTTCAGCTTCAGTAAATTCCTGTATCGCCTTGTTAAACTGATTGTCGGCTTCAAGGAGTGTCTGATACCAACCGTCATTTCTCCAGATATCCCTGGCAATATATGCCTTAAGCTGGATTCTGATGTATTCTTTATCCTTTTCAAAATCATCCTTAATAAAGGGGACCTTTTTATCGGAAGCAAATTTAACAAAATTATTCAGATCTTTGTCGGAAAAACGGAAGTTTTTCTTAAATGCCCCAAAATCCTTTGAGTACTTCTTCATCAACTGAGAGCCCTGCTGATCCATATACCTGAGCACATAAAGGTAGAAGATGTTGCCTCTTCTGAGTGCAACGGAATAAGGCTGCAGCCTCTCCGAGGCGACTACATAGTCGGGCGTAATGCCTCCTCCGCCATAGACAATTCTGCCGGCATTTGTTTTATACGTAGGTCTCAAAGAATCCTTTTCGGCTTTATGCTCAATGTTCAGTCCGTCGTTAATTGTCTTTGAATGCGCGTTCATGAAGTAGTCTTTCTTGTCCTTGTAGCTTCTTTGAATAAGGCGGCCTGAAGGTGTGTAGTAACGTGAAATTGTAAGCCTGAGGGCGGAATTATCCGGCAGCATAAACTGCCTCTGGACCAGTCCTTTGCCGAATGTGGTTTCGCCTACAATTAAACCCCTGTCCCAATCCTGAATTGAGCCCGAGACAATTTCGCTTGCCGAGGCACTTCCTGAATTAACCAGGACAATCAAAGGGAGCTTTTCATAAGGATAAGCCTTTGAGGCATGGTACTCCTCGTTAAATTCGCTTCTTCTGCCCTTTGTATAAACAATCATCTTATTGCCGTCAATAAAAAGGTCCGCAATCTGGAATGCCTGGTTGAGGTATCCTCCGGGATCGTTCCTGAGGTCGAATATAAGTCGTTTCATCCCTTTTTTCTGAAGTTCATCGAGTGCTTGTAGCATTTCCTGTGTGGAAGTTTCAGAAAACCTGGATAGGCTGATATATCCTGTCTGGTTATCATACATAAAGTGGGCATCCACGGAATAGATCGGGATCTTATCACGCGTAATAATATAGTCATTTACCCCTTTGACTCCCGGGCGAAAAATTGAAACGGTGACTTTTGAGCCGGCTGTTCCCCTTAATTTTGCCCTCACCTGTTCGGTAGAAATTCCAATGCAGGGCTGGTTGTCTATTTTAACAATTCTGTCCCCTGCCATGATGCCCAGAGCTTCACTGGGACCGCCTGTAATAGAGCTCACAACGGTTAAGGTATCATTTACAACCTGAAATTCAATTCCGATCCCTTCAAAGTTACCCCTGAACTGCTCCTCTACATTCTCCATCTGTTTAGCCGGAATATACACAGAATGCGGATCGAGACTGTCGAGCATTCCGGAAATAGCATTTTCTATCAGCTTCTGGGAATCTACTTCTTCAACGTAATATTTATCTGTATATGACAAAACCTCATTGAATTTTCTCAGGTTTTCTCTCAGACTGTCGCTCGAGACAACTTTTTGAATTTCAATTCCAAGTATGATTCCTATTGTCAGTACAATAACTGCAACCAAAGGAGTTTTGAATCTATTAAAGTCCATTCGGATTATGCTCCAATATTAAATACCAATATTTATAAGAAAGTAAGCCGCCAAAAACTTCTGGCTGGGGATGTTTTGCAGGGAATTATTCTGAAAAAGTATCCTTCCAGAAATATAATAATTTTTTACTGGTTCAAAAACACTGGAAAAAGAAATCATTCTGTAGAATTCCCTTTCCCCATCCAGAAACTTTACTTGTGTAGGATCTTCATTTCTGTGTCCGTAGTTGACATCTCCGCCATAGTTTCTTAAAAGCGTGCCGTCAGCTCCCACAAGATTGGCTCCGTGCCTTGAAAAGCTGAACCCGCCTGTAAATGTCAGTCTGTTGACCGGGCGGTAATTAACTGAAATGAGGAACATGTCGCTGTTTGGCTGAACGGGACTCACCAGGCTGTAGGACATATTGGTAAAATTGTTATCAGTAATTCTGTGGGTATAGACAAAAGGTTCTATTCTTAAATACTCGAAGCCAAAGTCCACTGGAAGTATTCCATAGAGGTTAAAAGACCTTAGATACAAATCGTAAGAAAGCTGGTTGCCGTACCAGCCCGAACCGATTTTCCCAAAATCTATGTCGTCAATAAGAACTGAAGCCGTAATTTTCAGCCCCTTAAAAGAGTAATTTGCCATATCCACAAAAAGCATTGAGTTATCCCGGTCCTGATTGGAGTGCTCGGTACTCTTGTAAAAGTTAAACGGGTTCAGGTACGACAGGTCTATTGAGCGTCTTGAATAGATGATCAGTTCTCCAATTCCGACCGAGAAGTCTTTTGAGAGGTTAAGGCCCAGGCGATGGTAACCCATGTACTTTTCATCCACCTGGGTTATATCTCCCTGAAAAGGGTCAAACATATGGTTTATGTTTCCCAGGAGTTTTGCGTGAAGGTAGGAAAATGAAATAAACTTATAGTTAAATGCCATCGACAGGTAATCGTACTGCGGGGCATTATCCCCCAGTATATTTCGGACAGGTCCATAGCCTATAACATTCTGGTCCCTTCCAATCTTAAATTTAACCAGGTCGAAATCGGCTGAAAAATAGCCTTCGGAGTTATCAAAGTAATCAGTAGCCGAAACAAAATTAGGATCGGCATTAAGCTTGTAATTGAATTTAAGCTCATTTACGCTTCTGGCTGCTTTTTTACTGCCCCAGAGTTTCGCGTTTGTTCCTTTTATATAAAAGCCGAATTTATCCAGAAAGGTTCCTCTAATTGCCCCGCCCCAGCGAACGAATGCTGCCCCGATATTTTCAACAGGCTTGTAGCTGTTTTCGGAAATAGTTTCATAGTCGGCAGTCAGATCAATAAAGACAGCAGCCTTCGAAGAATCTGCAAAGCTGTAAATATGTTTTGGGCCCTGCCAAAGAAAGCTGAAGCTGCTGTCGGAAATAACATTTCTGGTTTCTTTTAGTGTGCCCGAAATTTCATATTCAAATTCATATTGAAAGTCTTTAAGCAGGTTTTTGTCTGTGTTATCGAGCCTGTCCTTATAAGGCAAAACTTCCTTCAGAAACCTGGCGGCAGTTCTTCTGGTTACAGGTCTTTCAAAATCATTAAATCCAGAAATGTACTTCAGGGAGTTCATTCTCTCCAGGAAATCATAAACAGGATGATTATAAGGCACATATTCAGCCTGTGCAAAAGCTTTTGCTGAAAAGGCGATAAAAAGAAATATGAAAATGGCGGTTATCTTATTTGTTCCCATTCCTGAGCCATTGATTTATTCTTAAAAATTACAAAGAAGGCGTTTATAAACCACAGTTTGCACACGTTCAGGTATCCAAGCTTCCTGTAACGTCTTGGTGATTCATAGACGCAAAGATTTCTTGCGTACAGTATTTTTCCTTTTTTTCTCACGCGCTTAAAAAGGTCGAAGTCTTCGCCGGCAGCCAGGGTTTCATTGTAGCCGTTGAAATTAAAGAATACCTGGCGCCTTATTATCTGGCATTCCCCCCGGCCCATTCCGACTGCAAAAACATTCAGAAGGTAAAAATATGTATTCAGTATGGAGTGGAAGAACCTGTCGCTCATCATTTCTTCCTGGGGAAAGACCTTGACGTTGCATGTCATTGCCAGATAGCGGCTTTTGGCAAATCTGGTTTCGACAAATTCAAAAAAGTAATTAATATCCTGAAAAATTATGTCGGCTCCGAGGAATATGAGAATATCTCCCTTTGCGCATTTGGCACCGGCGTTGCGCCCTTCTGAAATATTCTGTCTTTCGGGCCTTGTATGGAGCACCAGCTTGTCGGTGAAATTCCTGGCAATAGAAAGCGTTTGGTCGGTGCTTGCTCCGTCGGAAATTATGAGTTCCGCGTCAAAACGCTCCAGTATTCCGCCCTGCCTGATCTGGTTCAGGATATTCGGCAGCAGTTTTTCTTCGTTTAATGTTGGTATTATAATACTGTATTTCAAATTTTACCTTTTTTCGAAATAAACTTTCAGAAACAAAACATTAAGAAAGCGCTTTGAGGTGTTACTCTTACACCCGGCATCGGAAAGTGAATATAGTTAAGAGTATTTTTTGCAAACTGCCAGAATGGTCCGTATAAAGGGAGTTTTTCAGCATCCAGGTCCAGTGCAAAATAAAATTCCATCGGGCCGCCAAGGTTTCGCGAATTTCCGTCATACTTTAAGCCGGCACCGGCTGCAATCATGATAAATGAAGGCCAGAAAGCCGACACCTTTTCAGGGAGAAATTCTTTAATACGTAAAGACATCCAGTACTTTTGCCCCGCGTAGTCATCGAAAATTATGCTGCCGACATTATTCTGTCTCTTAACCGGTTTAAAGCTAACTTTGGGCATTAAGCTCTTCATCTCTGGTATATAATACTGTCCTATGTAAAACGCTGTTCCCAGAATATCAGCCGAAAAATTGGAAAGGCTAAAGCCGTTATTTTTATGAAAGCCGTTTTCCAATTCGATATAGGACATATATGCCAGGGCAGAAAGTGAACTGTACCAGGTTGAACCCAGTGCCTGCATGCCTGAGGCCTCATAGGCTCCTGAAAATAAATGTCCGAGCAAATTTACCGAATAGAAGTGACTAAATTTATTAAAATTTGACAACTTACTCCAATAATCATTTGAAAAATAAAACTTTTCCTTTTGCTTCCACCACGCGTCTTCCATATAGTTATGCATTACAAAGCCGGATCCCGTAAGGGCTGCACCAAGACTTCCGAGCATAGGATAGTTTAGCCCAGTATTAAAAGGTTCATTTGGTTTTATATCTGCATTTATAATTGAAGAAAAAGAAATAGAATTGTGTGTTATAGTTTTCTCAGATTCTCTGTCAGCAGGCCTGCCGGAAATGTGGTTTAATTCGTATAACGATACTGGGATCGAACTGCCTTGCCCGGGCTTCGAACTTGAAGTGGAATCAGCTGCAAAAGCATAACTGAAGATCCAGGGGCTGAAAGTCATAAAGAGAAAAAGAAATAAATGTTTCATTAAGATCCGGTTTATAACTAAAGCAGGATTAAAATAAAAAGGGATAAGACACCAGATGTATCTTATCCCTGAAATGAAAAACATTAAAGATTATTTCTCAGGTTTCATCTGCGGGAACAGAATTACGTCGCGTATTGAGGACTGATTGGTTAAAAGCATTACCAGGCGGTCAACGCCTATTCCAAGTCCTGCCGTAGGAGGCAATCCGTATTCAAGTGCACGCACAAAGTCCTCATCGATCTGATGGGCTTCCTCGTCCCCTGCCTCTCTCATTTTACCCTGATCCTCGAACCTCATCTTCTGGTCTATAGGATCGTTAAGTTCGCTGAATGCGTTACAGATCTCTCTGCCAAGAACGAAGCCCTCAAATCTTTCAACCAGTCCTTCTTTAGTCCTGTGTTTCTTGGCCAGGGGCGACATTTCGACAGGATAGTCCATAAGGAATGTCGGCTGAATAAGTTTATCCTGAACAGTTACTTCGAAGAGGTTATCAATAAGTTTGCCCTTGCTTTCTCCTCCTCCTATCGGAGCCCCGTACTTTCTGCAAGCCTGTTTAACCTCATCATAAGAAGCGCTTAATACGTCGATGCCCGTAGCATCTTTAATAGCATCAACCATTGAGACCCTGTCCCATGGCGGCTGAAAGTTTATTTTCTTTCCTTCTATTTCAAATTCAGTTTTGCCGAAGACGGTATTGCACACATGGGCCACCATTTCCTCAACAAAGGCCATCATCCAGTTATAGTCCTTGTAAGCAACGTAGAGTTCCATCATAGTAAATTCAGGGTTATGGGTTCTGTCCATGCCCTCATTGCGGAAGTCCTTTGAAATTTCATATACACCGTCGAATCCGCCAACGATAAGGCGTTTCAGATAAAGCTCGTCGGCTATTCTGAGGAATAAAGGAATATCGAGAGCGTTATGGTGTGTCATAAAAGGCTTTGCAGCCGCACCGCCGTACATCGGCTGAAGCACAGGAGTTTCAACTTCAAGGTAGCCCTTTTGATCCAGGAAACTTCTTAAGGCTGAGATTATGCGGCTTCTTTTAATAAAGACGTCTTTAACCTCAGGGTTAACGATGAGGTCCACATAGCGCTGGCGGTATCTGAGTTCTTTATCGGCAAACTGGTCGAAGATAACCTTATTGCCCGCTTCATCAACAACTTCCTTAGCAATAGGAATAGGCCTGATGGATTTGGAAAGGAGCTTAAGGCTTCTTGCGTGGACTGATGTTTCACCGGTTTTTGTCTTAAAGACATAGCCTTCAACACCAACAATATCGCCGATATCCATCAGTTTGAATGTATCATATTCAGCGCCGATGTCATCTTTTTTCAGGTATATCTGAATTTTTCCCTGTTTATCCTGAACGTGAGCGAATGAGGCCTTGCCCATGCGTCTTACGGCCATAATACGTCCTGCTATTTTGACGTTATTTTCCGTACCATCCTGGAACTCAGTTTTTATATCATTGGAATAAGCGTTTACGTCAAACTCATAAGCATATGCTTCGAGGTTTCTTTTCTGAAGCTCTTCTAATTCTTCGAGTCGTCTTTTTACCAGTGTATTAATATCTTCATTAAAATTGGTTTCCAAAAATCCTCCTTTTATTTTCTTGAAAAGTTCGCCAGCCTTAAACAAACCAGATCCTGGAGGTTATCGGCCAGAGTAGCAGGAACAATATAGTTATTTACAATAATTGAAAAGACAACGGGTTCGTTGTCTGCAGTATGAACAAAGCCGCAGAGCGATCTAACACCGCCTAAATAGCCGGTCTTTGCCCGAACGTTATTTTCTGCTTTGGATCTCAGCATTCTCCGGGCTAAAGAGCCGTCAATTCCTGCTACAGGAAAAGTCTGGTAGAATGCTGAGAAAGCTTCACTTTTATACATATAATTCAAGAGGTCCACAATCTGTCTGGGTGTCACCAGGTCCAGGCGCGAAAGTCCGGAACCGTCAGCCATAATCATATCTTCAGAATTAATGCCCATCTCCCTCAGAAGGCTCTTAACGGCCTTTACGCCGTTTTCAATTGAACCGAACCCGTATTTTACCAGGCCGATTGTCTTAAGGAGCTGTTCAGCATAAAAATTCTGACTATTCTTATTTATCACCTTTACAATTTCAGAAAGCGGAACAGAATAATGGGTAAAAATCTTTTTCATTTTGGAATAGTCCAGGCTGACATTTTCCTCGTCAATATCTGTAGCGTAGCCTTTTATTACTATTCCCTTTTTCTTTAATATATCCTTAAGTACAATCAAAGAAAACTGCGTAGGGTTGTTAACCGTAGAAAAAGTCCTGAACTCTTCCGAGTTTTCGCTAATTTTGCCAAAAACGGTAATGATATTTGTGCCGCGTTCCCTATAGACGTCAATATCGGTTGGTGTATCCTTAGTTACGGTCACAACTTTATTAATAATAGTAACGTATTTTGTTTCAGGGACAATGCCAAGTGTTGCCTGCTTGCCGGCTTCAGTTGGTTTAACAATAATATCTATACAGTTGTCATTAAAGCTGATGGCGCTTGTAGAAGCAGAATACCAGTAGGTTTCATAATCCCACGACCATCCTTCCCCCAGGCCGTTTTCATCGAAGAGCTTATCATCGCCGATGAGGTTACCCGTAACTTCCTCAATACCTCTGGAAAGGAGCGTATCGGCCCAATCGTTAAAAACCTTATATGCGTCATCCTGGTGAAACCTTCCTGAGATGGTGGGGTCTCCCGAGCCCTGTAAAATGAGGTCGCCTTTTAAGACCGAGCCTTCAATATTACCGTTGGCATAAAGGTTTGTTTTATACCTGTAGTTTTTCCCGAGCAATAGAAGTCCGGCCGAAGTAGTAAAAAGCTTCAGGTTACTTGCCGGCACCATAAGCTTATCTTCATTTCTTTTGTACAGGTATTCCCCGGTTTCCAGTGATTTAATTACAACACCCCAGTTTGCGCTGTTAAAATTCGGGTCGTTGAAAATATCATCAATCTGCTGCCAGAATTCCGTAATTCTGGAGGAATTGTATTTATTGAATACGGGTGTCTGGTAATTCTGTGCAGACAGAGTGGCCTGCAGAAGAACAAAACTTAAAAGAAATAAATTCTTATAATTTCTCATATTTTTTTGTAATACTATTTATTTCCGCTGCTGTCAGATCTCTCCAGCCCCCGGGAGGCAAGTCCCCGAGAGTTATTCCGCCATAATTTATTCTGGAAAGTTCCACTACATTATAACCCAGAGCCTGGAACATCTTCTTTACGAAATGATTTCTGCCTTCGATAGCAGTTACGTTAACAATAGTACTCTTCCTGGTTACAACAATCTCTTCAAACCTGCCTTTTTTCCCTTCCAGGTACAACCCCTTCTGCATTTTCTCTTTATCCTTCAGTTCAAGAGGCTTATCGAGGACAACCCTGTAAACTCTTCTTATCTTATTGTTAGGATGAAGGAGGAAATTGGTAAAATCGCCGTCATTTGTCAGCAGCAGGACCCCGGTTGTATTATAATCGAGTCTTCCGACAGGAACAACCTTTACATGGCTTTTAATAAGGTCCATGACGGTTCTTCTGTTCTTCTCATCATCTGTTGTAGTGACAAAACCCTTGGGTTTATTAAGAAGGTAATAGGCCTTAGCCTGGGGTTTTACCTTTTCACCGTCAAATGTAAGCGAATCCTTCTGAGGGTCTACATTATAAGCAAGCTGAATGACAGTCTTGCCGTTAACTTCAATTCTTCCCTGAAGAATAAATTCTTCCACCTTGCGTCTGGAGCCCAGTCCGCATTCTGATAAATATCTATTCAGTCTCATCATCACCATCCGGTTCCCTAACGCTATTTTCAAGATTTTCTTCAATAGCGTTCATCATAATTTTCTGTTTCTGCTCTATAAAATCCTGATCTTTCATAATTTCCTCAATTTCGCGCGGTTTAGGAAGGTCGCTAATATTATAAAGCCCGAAATACTTCAGGAATTCTTCCGTTGTTCCGTATAAAAGAGGTCTGCCGATAGATTCGGATCGCCCTGTAATTGTAATCAGATTTTTTTCAAGCAGCATATTTAATATATAATCTGAATTTACGCCTCTAATGGCCTCAAGTTCCGGCTTTGTAATCGGCTGCTTGTAGGCAATAATGGCAAGTGTTTCCAGGGCTGCCTGGCTAAGTCTTCTTTTGCTTTTTTCAGTTGAAAGAAAACCGACGTATTTGCCGAATTCCGGTTTTGTTGCAAAAAGAAAACCGTTGGCAACTTTTGTGATATTGAAAGAAAGCTCCTGAGAATTGTACTTTTCGTTTAATTCATCAACGCAGTTTTCAACATCACCGGCTGAAAGAGAGACATCCTCCCCGTCAATTTCCTTAATGGCTTTTATTATTTCTGCAGCCGATATGGACTCATCAGAGGCAAAAATCAGCGCTTCAATTATTGAATTATATATTTTCTCCATCAGCCAGACTATAAATTACAAAATCGTTAAAATTTTCAGATTCCCTGAGCCCTAATTTACCCATTTTAATCATTTCCAGCAAAGCAATAAATGTAATGACTATCTTAATCTTTTCTTCCATTTCCCTAACCAGGGCAATAAAACTAAGACTTTTATCTTTTTCAATTCTGGATTCTATATAATGTATCTGGTCGTCAATTGTCACATGAATCTTTTTAATTTCATGGACGGGCTCTTTCGGCTTATCCATCAATACATTCTTAAAAGCCTTCAGGAGGTCGTAGAGTGTAATATTTTTCAGCAAAGTACCGAATTCGGGAGGGGCTACTTTATAGTCAGCCTCGAAATTCCCCCTATAGCTGAGTTTGCGCTGGTTAGACTCAAGGAATGACAATTCCTCTGTCATTTCCTTATAGCGTTTGTATTCGAGTAAAGCTTTTATAAGATCGGCCCGTGGGTCTATTTCCTCTCCTTTTTCATCAACTTCCCTGGGGAGGAGCATTCTTACCTTGATCTGCATCAAAGTAGTAGCCATCAGTATAAAGTCGCCTGCCACTTCAAGGTCAAGAGCCTTTATTAAGTTCATGTACTCAAAGAAGTCCCCGGTAATCCTGGAAATAGGAATATCGTAAATATCCAGCTCATCTCTTTTAATAAAAAAGAGGAGCAGATCAAGCGGACCCTCAAACTGTTCTAATTTTATCTTATACAAACTATACCCGGAATACCTTAACCTAATTTCATTTTATTGTGTACTTCCTGCATAGTACTTTCGGCAACAGCTCTGGCACGTTTCTCACCGTCAAGGAGAATATCCTGAACTTCGGAGGGGTTAGCCTCGTAGTGCTTTCTTTTTTCAAGTATAGGAGCCAGGACCTCATTTATCCTGTGAGCGGCCCTCATCTTGCAGTCGACACATCCTAAAGCGCCCGAACGGCAGCCGGTTTCAACTTCCGCCGCAGCTTCCGGAGTATTGAATTTCTGGTGGTACATATAAACCACGCATATATCAGGGCGTCCGGGATCGCCTTTTCTTACCTTCAGCGGGTCGGTTACGGCTTTTTTCATTTTTGCCGTTACTACTTCAGGACCGTCAGAGAGGAAAATGGCATTATTCAATGACTTGCTCATTTTTGAAACGCCGTCCAGACCGGGAAGCCTGGAAAAGCTGGTCAGAAGCGCCTCGGGTTCAGGGAATACCTGACCGTACTGCAGGTTAAACTTTCTAGCAATTTCCCTGGTAATTTCCACGTGAGGAATCTGATCCTCGCCGACCGGGACAGCTTCGCCTTTATAGAGCAGAATATCAGCAGCCTGAAGCACAGGATAACCTAAATGACCATAGACAAGGCTTTCTATATTTAAGTCTCTTACCTGGTCTTTAAGTGTAGGGTTTCTTTCCAGGCGGGCAGACGTAACAAGCATGGAAAACAGCAGAAAAAGTTCTGTATGTTCTTTTATTTTAGACTGCCTGAAAAACGGGCTTTTAACAGGATCCAGGCCAGAGGCCAGCCAGTCGATGACCATATCCTGCGTATTCTGTGCCAGATTCTCGGTATTCAGATCAGTAGTGAGCATATGATAATCTGCCACCAGGAAGAAATTTTCATAATCATTCTGGAGCTTTACCCAGTTTTCCAGGGCTCCGACGTAATTTCCAAGATGAAGTTTACCTGTGGCGCGCATTCCGCTTAAAATTCTCTTTTTCGGCATCGATTCCTTCATTTTAACTTTTTAAAGAAGTAAATAAATAAAAAATTAAGCACTTAATCTATCAAGAAATTTTATCAGTTTAAAGTAATTAACTCATGGGTCTGCAAAGACATTAACTGAAAGGGTTCAAAAATCAGGACTGGAACAGATAAGGTTTCCAGGATTCTTCCATTTTACTGACCGAAACAGTCATAAACATGATGTGGTTAGGTTTATAAGGTTTCAAATGCAGAACAAGATGAGCTTCCTCGGGTGTTCTGTTGCCTTTACGGTTATTACAGACTATGCACGCAGTAATCAGGTTTTCCCAGTTGTCTTCCCCGCCCCTGGCTCTCGGGATTATATGGTCCACCGTTAGCGGGAGGTCGCTTCTGCCGCAGTAGGCACATTTATACATGTCCCTTTTCAGTATGTTTTTTCTGGAAAGGATAACTTTCTTATAAGGCATCTGGACATACCTGTTCAGACGTATAACGCTGGGCCAAGGGAAAGAGTTATAGGCGCTATTTATCATTTTATGGTCTTTATTAGCAACCATTTGTGCCTTATTAAGCAGCATTAGTATAATCGCCTTTCTGACGTTACATATGGAAAGCGGCTCATAGCTTTGATTTAGAACCAGGACTTTTGCATTGAGCTTACCATTTGTACTTTTATACGGTTCGAAGACACGCCTCCTACTTGATCCTTTTTTCCTGTAAATAGAAAAATAATCTGAATCCTACACGTAAAATTAACAAAAATATGGCAAAATACAGTATATATCTCATTTTATCCGGAGATACTGCCCTCAAACCTATAATTAAAAGCAAAACAGCGATAATTGTAAGAGTGGCATAATTTGAAATTTCTAAAATCCGTCTGTTCAAGATGTTAAAATCCTTTTTTAATTATTCCGCCGGCAAGCACATAGCCCTGCTCGTCGTAAACAACAGCAGACTGCCCCGGCGTAATGGCACTTTTTGCCTCGTTAAATTTAAGTTCAAAATTGTTTTCATGAGCAGAAATTACTTCTGCCGGGGAGCCCTTGTCGGAATACCTGATTTTGCAGATAACTGTACTTCCGGGCTTTAGTATATCTGAGGAAACATAATTTACCTCTTCGGCAGAAAGGTTTTCCTGCATGAGGCCTGATTTGTCCCCGATCTCGATCGTATTATTATTATAATCTATTTTAGTTACATAAACCGGTCTGCCGAGAGCAATGCCGAGTCCTTTTCTCTGGCCGACAGTATAAAAAGGAATTCCCCTGTGTTCGCCTATTTTCCTGCCGTCAAGTAAAATATCCCCTTTTCCAATATTGTTCACAACTTCAGGGGCTTTCTCTCTTAAAAATCTCTCGTAATTATTATCGGCCACGAAGCAGATTTCCTGGCTGTCGGGTTTGGATGCCGTTTTGAGCCGGAATTTTTCAGCTAACTGACGCACTTCGCTTTTATTATACATTCCAAGCGGAAAAATTGTTCTCTTAAGGCTTTCCTGCGTAAGGCCCCAGAGAGCATAAGTCTGGTCTTTCCCGTTATCTTTTGAATTTTTCAGGCAGTAACGGTTTGTCTGAGCATTAAATTCAACATTGGCATAATGGCCTGTTGCAACAAACTCTGCATCGAGTGCATCGGCTTTTTTAAGAAGCTCTTCCCATTTTATTTTTCTGTTGCAGACAACGCACGGGTTAGGCGTTCTGCCGTGGAGATACTCATCCACAAAATTATCTATAACTGCATCTTCGAATGCTTTTGTAAAATCTACAGTATAATGAGGAAACCCCATCATAGAAGCCACGTTTTTAGCATCATATACCGCATCAAGCGAACAGCAGCCCGATTCATGCTTGGGAGCCCCGCCAACTTCCATGAAGCCCCATGTTTTCATCGTTATTCCAATTACCTCATAACCATCATTATGCAATAAAGCTGCTGCCACGGAAGAATCCACACCGCCCGACATTGCTACAATTACTCTGCCTTTGGACACATCGATACCCTTTCAGTTCTGTTATATTTAAATATTCAACGTTTAATATAGATAAATAGTTTTGGAAATTCTATGGAAAATGGGCGCCTGAAAATGCACTAATAAAATCAAAATAAAATCCGAAGATCTTTATGGATCATTTAGGTTCATAAAAGCCTGAATTTCAGATTTGCCGGGAAGAAGGGTCAAATGCCGGAATGTAAGTCAGGTCAGTATACAAAACAGAAATTTAATTATCAATGTTTTTTTTAGAAAATCTTTGACCTCTGCTTTGCTTGACTGTGCTGAAAATATTATCTAAAATGCCTATGAAAAAAATCAATGCCTTTACTGCACTAAGACAGGTAATCTATGAAAAACAATTCTACTATGAAATTCTTTAAGATGAAACTTCTTATTGTTACAGGACTTATTCTTGTATCTATGAGCAGCTTTGTCTTTGCCGCCAACGGCAAGATCACCGGGCGTGTTACAGACAGGGAAACCGGTGAACCACTGCCATCGGCAACCGTAGTCATCACGCACGTTGCAGCTGCCGATGGAAAGGAAGTTCCACTTCCGAAAACAATCGGTGCTGCTACAGATGCAGACGGATATTACTTTATATTAAATGTTCAGCCCGGGGTTTACACTCTTAGCGCGAGCATAATTGGTTACACACCTACGGTCCAGAAATCTGTCAGAGTGGACCTGGACCGCACAATTACGGCAAATTTCCAGCTTGGTTCCACATCCATTCAAACCGAACAGGTTACGGTTGTAGCCCCGAGGGAAATCATTAAGCAGGACGTTTCAGGCACGCAGGAAGTTGTTGCATCGGCAAGAATTGAGCAGATGCCTGTCTTAAGGCTTGACGAGTTCATGGGAAGAATAAAGGGTGTAGAACTTATAAGCAACTCTGAAGGAAACGGCTTAAGCGTCAGAGGCGGCAATATCAGGGAAACTGATATACGTCTTGACGGAATGTCGCTTCAGGACCCGCGTTCCGGAAACTCCTACCTTGCACTTAACTCGACAACAATTCAGCAGGTACAGGTTTTAACGGGCGGATTTGAAGCTAAATACGGCGGTATACAGTCGGGTCTGTTGAACGTTGTAACAAAGGACGGGCAGCGTGACCGCTACACTGTATCCTTAAAGATGGACGTGGCGCCGGCCGGACAAAGAAGATATTTCGGCACCGATCCATACAGCGACTCCTCGTGGGTATATAAGGTCTATGCCGGGCAGTATGCTATGAATGGAATCAGAACCAAGGAAGATTCAGCTGCCGTGCCGAGCGACTTCTGGGGTTTCCCGGGCTGGGTAAAAGCCAGAACCATACAGGCATTAAAAAAAGATATCGGAATGTTTACGGCAGACCAGCTCAGGGATCTGTGGTTGGCCCAGCATCCGCATTATACTTATCAGGATAAACCTGATTATTATCTGGAAGGCAGCATTACAGGTCCGGTACCTGGTGAATGGATTCCGGGTTATGGTGAATTTGCAAAGAGAAGCACCTTCCTTATGGGTTTTAAATATGAGAATTCACAGTTTGCATTTCCTGTTGGCGGAAGGGACCATTATCTGGACTGGAACGGCCAGATCAAAATTACCACAGCACTGAAAGATAACATGCGTCTGGCAGTCAACGGTATGTATGCAAAAGTATCCACATTAAGCGGCGGCAGCCGTACAAGTTTCGGCGGCGCTTTAAGTGACCAGGCATCGAGTTTCGGCTTCCTTAACAACACAGAAAGTTCAGTCAAAAGTCAGGCAGCGCTTCTTGGAGGTGCAAGCTACGATCAGATGTTCAACCGCAGCAGGCTCCAGTTCTTTGATCAGAAGTATATGGTAGGCGGAGCACGCCTAACACATACTCTTTCCGACAAGGCATTCTATACACTTGATTTTCAGATGGGTTATACTGATCAGAACCTCCAGCCTTTCAGGGCTGACACGAGCAACCCGAACTTCTGGTACACAATGTACAGTGCTGCTACGAAGAAATACTACCGGTTCCCGCTTCCTATTTACGGAAGCCCGAATGCATCAACAAACTACGGCGCCGATCCGCTGGGTAATTATAAATTATATGGCGGTACACAGAGAGTGGATTCATCATACACAACCACTTTCCAGTTAAAGGGTGATTTTACAGCACAGCTGGGGCGTCATAACCAGCTGGATGCAGGTTTTTCTGCAAAAATGGAAGATTTCTTTGTTTATACCGGCACCTGGTTCCAGAGCCAGCTTTCCTACACGCCAGATACCTGGCAGTACCTGAAATCACATCCGCTGCAGATAGGCCTTTATGCACAGGACAAGCTTGAGTTTGAAGGCATGATTCTGAATGCTGGTTTTAGAGTTGACTATTTTAACCCGTTCAAAAAAGGCTTCCAGGTCGGTTTCCCTGAAAGCGAGGAATATGCCCGCCTGATGAATGACATTTACCCGAATCTGCCAGGCGATGCAATGAGCTACGAGCGCTGGCTTGCCTTCAGGGATTTAATTGCAAATCCTCCGGGATGGCCGCGCACAGAAAATGCATCACAAATTTATCTGTCGCCAAGACTCGGTGTTTCATTCCCTATTACAGAAGACAGCAAGATGTACTTCAATTACGGTACTTTTTACCAGAGACAGCCAATGGCTTTCCTGTATGATACCTATACGGTTCTTGGCGGTGTGACTGTTCCTACGCCGGGACTTGCAATGGAAAAGACAGTTTCATATGAGTTCGGCTATGAGCAGATGTTTTTATCTGACCTGATTGCAAATGTTACGGCATATTACAAAGATATCAGCAACCGTGCCCTTGCACGCACGTACGTAAACTGGTATGAGGATAACAACGTTACGGAATATGTTCCTGACGGGTACAAGGATGTCAGAGGTGTTGAATTACGCTTCGAGAAACCAGTAGGAAAGTTTGTAACATTTAACGCAATGTATGATTATATGGTAGCCAGTTCAGGACAGTCGGGTCTTTCCACAATATATGAAAACATGGTTAAGTACAGAGACAATGCATTGCGTAGTGCAGCAGTCTACCGTTCGGATCCCCTTCCAAGGGCAAACGCCAACCTTAACCTGCATACACCTTCTGATCTTGGAGATGGGTTCTACGGGTTAAATTACTTAATTGGCGACCTGTATGCCGATTTCTTCTTTGAATGGCGTTCAGGCGGAAGATTTCTCCTAAACCCGGGAGAAACCGATGTGAATCTCTGGAAGTATGCCGAAATTATTGATTACTGGAATATTGACTTCCGTGCATCCAAGGCAATCAATACCTCATTCGGAAGCCTGGAACTGGTCTTTACAGTAAAGAACCTGACAAATAACAAATGGCTTAGCACAGGCAACATGACACAGAAGCAGTATAATGATTACAAGAATTCACTTCAGACTCCTGACAAAGGAGGCAACGACAAGTGGGGACAGTGGAAGTCAGATGATAATCATATCAAAACCGGCTGGCTTGATGCCCCGATATTCCTTAATCCAAGAAGAATTTTATTTGGTCTCCGTATCAATATATAAGGATTTAACATGAAAAGAAGCTATTTATCAAGTTTATTATTTGTAATACTGTTCATACCGGCTTTAACGGCATTTGGGCAGAGGAGGTACAATCCTCCCATTATGAACATGGATGTGGGTCATATTAATCTTACCTTCAACAAGCTTACCGGTGACGGCGGTCTGCAGAGCATGTACAGCTGGAACCTTACGGGTGCTAGTCCGCAAAATACGGAAATATTTTACTGGCCTGCGGACCAGTGGAAGTCCAATATGCTTTACCAGATTTTCAACCCGATTTCTCTGGATGAGAACGGTATAATAAATGAAAAGGGTGTAAAACAAGGAGCATTCGTCAGCGGCGGTGCACTGACAAATAACGGTACAACCGACTGGGCCCAGGAAACCAGGCGCTACCGTCCCCCGCACATTGTTATTGACGGGCTTACACAGGATCCTCCGTACCTCTGGAGTGTGGACCCGAATCTTAAGAGTGATATAAAAATTGAGTTTGAAGACGTTCTGGCTCAGTTCGGTATCAGAAGTCACGTTGAGGTTTACGGTTTCAGCAATCCTGATCATGCCGACTATTTTATCTGGAAGGCAACGCATAAATTTACAGGCGAACTTAAGATACCGCGCCAGACGGCTTCCTCACTGGACAGTATTCCTGATCAGACGATACGCTTCTGGTGGCCTCTATCTTTCAGCTTCGGTCCTACCAAGGCTGGCGAATTCAGGGCCCTGGGAGGCTACGGCTTCGAAGGTCAGGATGACTACGACAGCTGGTTTAAGGTTCCATCACAGAATGGCGGAGCCCGCGACAGCCTATATATTGCTTACTACAGGGACGGAAAAGCTAATGGAACAGTATCCTATTCCAACGGTTCTACTGATGATACGGGAGATCCGGACAGAACAACAGGACACCTGTATTCAACGCAGATTCCGGGCTTCACACTCCTGCATGCCGATAAAAGTTATCAGGACAACACTGATGACAAAAGTCAGCCTTATTCAATGGCTCATGCAAGCATAGAGACTAATCTCTGGGGTGACCACTCAAACGGAGTAAGGCTTGTCTACCGCGGTGATGCTTCCAACGGGCACTTCCCTGTTGAACCCCCTGTTACTGAAAAAGGTTATGAAAAAGGGCCAATGAGGTTTATAACTGTAGGTCCGTATGAATTAACAAAAGACAAAAAAATCGGAAGAGCAGATTCAATTACATTCGTTTATGCTGTTGGTGCCGGAGACATCGGCTGGACGAAGGCCGACTCGATCGGAAGACTCTGGCTGAACAAGCAGATCACCGATCAGCAGAGACTTGATTATATGATGAAGGGGCGCGACAGTCTTGCAAAGGCACTTGACCATGCAAACTGGGCATGGGGCCGTTTAAGCCAGGGAAAATCTGTTCCTGCAACACCGCCGCCGCCGGATATGACAGTAACATCCGGCAACGACAAAATTAATGTAAGCTGGTCTTATCCGGATCCTTCATACTTCAATGATGCGGTTACAAAGGTTGACGACTGGTATGCCTGGAGAGTATACAGGAAAAGGGGTGCTCTTTTAGTGGACGATCCTCTGGACCAGAAGAGCGGTGCGCGCTGGGAGCTTGTCTATGAAACAAAAGACCGCAGCCAGACCACTTTTGTTGATAAGGATGTTCAAAGAGGTATTGATTACTATTATGCAGTTACTGCAATGGACAACGGCACACAGAACCCGGATGATATTGTTCCGAATCAGAAACTTGAAAGTTCACGCTTGCAAACGCGTTCGATGGTTCCTGCCGTTCCTTATAAGCCCGGTTTGGATAATGGCGACTACGTCCGTGTGGTTCCAAACCCTGCTTCCAGGTACGGACAGGGCGCAGCTCTTGGCAGCGGTACACCAGACAAGATCAGCTTTTTCAACCTGCCATTTAAGTGCACGCTGAAGATCTTTACCGAGACCGGTGACCTGGTTAAAACTATTGAGCACCTGGGTACAGCCGATGATAGCTGGGATCAGCGGACCGATGAAAATCAGTATGTCAGCACCGGCATATATATTCTTGCCGTAACTAATGTTCAGGCTGTGAGCGGCAAGGGTTCTGAGAATCAGTTTGTGAAATTTATTATCGTCCGCTAAGCATAGGAGAACAAATGAAATTAATATATAAAATAACTCTGAGTACGCTCGTTATCCTGCTGTGGGCAGGATATTCCAACGCCCAGATTGTAAAGAAAGCACAGGTTGGCTTCAGGTTCCTCGAGAATCCTGTTTCGGCTGAAGCTGTTGGGCGCGGAACCACGGGAATTATTAGCACTTTGAATTCAAACAGCATTTTCTGGAACCCGGCTTTGCTTGGGCTGATAGAAAGCAATGTGGATGTAAATCTGAACTATACAAAGGGCATTGCCGATATCAACTACAATGCAGCCGCTGCCTCGTTAAAGCTGGGAGATTTCGGGGTGCTTGGTTTCAGCCTTCTTTATATGGACTATGGTACTTTCTACGGAACCGTAAGAGCCCCTGAAGGCTACAGGGAGACCGGCACTTTTTCACCTCAGGCTTATTCTGTAGGTATGGCATTTTCACAGAAGCTGACGGACAGGTTTTCCTATGGTGTTCACCTGAAATATTTCTACCAGAAGCTTGGTGATGCTGTTGTTGCTTTGAAAGGGACTTCGCTTTCCGACTCGAACCTTGTTCTGGGTAAAAAAAGCTACAGCAGTGATGGTTTTAACCTTCCGCTGGCTTTTGATGTTGGCGCTTACTACGATTTTCAATATAACGGAATCCGCTTTGGCGCCAGTCTGCAGAACATATCGAAGGAATACCATTATGAAGCTGAAGACTTTCCGCTTCCTTTTGCAATAAACTTCGGTGCCACGGTTGAACCGTTCGGGTTCTTCAACTTCAATAATCCCGATCATAAGATGGTTCTAAGCCTTGAATCGCGCCATCCGAGGGATTTCGGTGAAAAACTGAAAGTGGGGGCCGAATACACTTATATCAACAGCTTTATTGTAAGAGCAGGTTATATGACAAATTACGACGGCCGTTCATTCACTTTCGGTGCCGGCGTAAGGCAGGAAATCTCAGGAGTTCCATTCCGCGTGGATTATGCATATGAACCGTGGGAAATTTTCGGAGGTGTCCACTTTATAACAATTGGTGTTTCGTACTAAGGTAAACTTTCAACAAACCAATCCTATAAGCCCCGGATGATTCAACTTATCCGGGGTTTTTTATTTATTAGCAAATAGTTAAATTGCCCCGTAAATCCTACTAACTCTTTTAAGGAGAGAAACAAGGTATGAAATGTCTTTATCTTTTATTTTTATCAGTAATAGTTCCAGGTTTTATTATGGCACAGGATGTAAGACCGGTTAGAGACGACGTAGGTTTCTGCTGGACATCGGAGGAGATGGATGAGCTCATAAACTATCTTTCAAGCCAGGAAGATAACAAACAGCAGCCCTTTTCTGAAGGCCTGATAGGCGGTATTTCTCCCCACGATGACTTCCTTTTTGCAGGAAACATTTACTACCCTCTTTTTAAGTCCCTCAGGGCGAAGGAAGTAATTATTTTCGGCGTTACACACGGAACGGTAAGAAAAGAAATCGGGGATCCGAAGAATGTTCTTTTATTGGATGACTACAAATTCTGGAAAGGTCCTTACAGCAATGTTGAAATATCAGATTTAAGAGAGGCAATTAAAAGTAATCTTAAGCCTGAATATTTCAGTGTCAACGACAAAGCCCACAATCTCGAGCATTCAATTGAGGCATTAGTCCCCTTTCTGCAGCATTTTAATCCCGGTATAAAAATCACCCCTGTCATGGTGACACAGATGCCTTTTGAAACTATGGACAAAATAAGCAGTGAGCTTTCAGGGATCATAGCAGATTACATTAAGAAAAACAATCTCACACCGGGCAAAGACATTGCATTTCTTATTTCATCCGACGCCACGCATTACGGAGAGGATTTCAAGTTTACTCCTTACGGAGAAGACGAGAAAGCGCATGAGACCGGCACTGAAAGGGATATGTACGTTGCAGATGCAAATCTGAATAAAAGCCTGGATGTTCAGGCCGTAAACGCATTAAACAATGAACTAACGACGCAGCAGGATCCAAAATATGCAGCGCCCACATGGTGCGGAAGGTTTTCTGTTCCTTTCGGTCTGCTTACAACGGTTAAGACACTTGAAAAGCTGAATCTCCAGGTTTCGGGAAAGGTGTTGAGGTATTCTGACACGTGGACGGAAGGTGTTATGCCCATAAAGCGGACAAACCTAGGAATAACGGCACCTTTTTCGCTTAAGCACTGGTGCGGTCATCTTTCGGCGGGAATATATCTGAAATAGTTCGAAGTTCAATATTAAAGTATTTCGCCTGCGGCCAGAAGCAATTAGTAGAAATAAAAAAGGCACATGCAATTTATTGCATATGCCTTTTTATTTGATAATTGCAGAAAGTTATAAGCTTTGGTTTTTTACGTTCCAGCCCTCAACGGTCAGGACCGGTTTTGCTCCTGCGAGATCCTTTTCCTCAAAGTATCCTTTAATTACTCTTTTTTCTCCCGGCAGAAGTGAGATGTAGTTGTCTTCCCAGAATACAGGAAGAAGTGCTTCACCTCCCTGTCCTTTTTTAAGGTTCAGATCCACCTGGAAAGCAAGTTTGTCTGAAGGGTTATGCAGTTCAACTGAAACATAACGGCCTTTGGCCTCACTTCCGAACTTATGTTTTACTTTAAGCTGTACATTTGCAAGAGAGTTAAGTAAAGTAAAATCAGCATATCCTTTTAATGGTGTTATATACCAGTTAGTTTTTGCCGAATCCAAGTCGTCTGGCTGTGTGGACAGAGTATAGAAGTTGGAGCTAATAACTTTTCCCTTAGCATCAAGCAGCCTCAGATCCACAAAGTAGGCTTTGGAAAGACCGCTTATTTCAGGAAGAATAAGTGTCTTCTGAGTTGAATCGGGGTAAAGATCCAGTAACAATTTTTTGCTGAACTTTTCGGACATATCCGGGTTAAATACCCTTACTTCTGCATTCAGCTTTTTGAAGCTTCTTTCGGTCTGGTTTACAACTTCAACTCCCCCAGTGCCGTAATTATACTGTATATGAACGGGTTCGCAGGCTTTCTTAGCGCCGTAGAAGGCCGCGTTCGGCATTAAATAGTAGTCATATAACTGCCACCATAGTTTTGGCCATGCTGCATTGTACATCCACTGAATTACGCCTGTAGCGTTAGGCTTATTAGATGCAAAGGCTTCGAACATAGCCCTCATGCCTTCATAGTTCATGAACTGCGCCTTTGTGCAGTACTCTTCCAGTGTTGCAGGCGTTCCGAGGCGGTTATTTAATATATCGTTATATCTGTCGACTGTGCTGAATGCATTGCCGCCGCAGTGGAAATCCCATACTTCATTTTTACTAGCGGGCCACCGGCTTTCAGCGGGGAACATCTTTTTCATGCTTTCGAGGGCCGGGATCTGAGGACCCGGTCCCGTTTCAGTATTAAATCCGTAAGCGCCACCGAATTTCTTATCCACATACCAGTACTGAGGCGGCACATAGTCGTAAGGGCCAAGCATTTTAACTGCAGTTTTACCCGTTACAGCGCTAGTCCATCCCTTTGCTGAAGCAAGGAAAGGCCTTGTGGGATCATCCTGTTTTAAGATTTCCTGGTAATTCTTTTCAAGCTCCGGGCGCGGAAGTTTGTCGCTTCCATAGACCCATACAAAAATTGAAGGATGATTTCTGAGCCATTTAATCTGATCCTGCCAGGATTTTGAAATGAGCTGTATATCTTCAGGAGTCTTGATTCCTCCGAATTCATCGACTTCTTTTCCAAGTGAAGCCGGCCATTCCCACTGGCAGCTCCAGCCTGTCATGATAAGTATGCCGTTTTCATCGCAGAGGTTGTAGAGGTCTTCATTGTTACCCCAAAAGCCTTCCAGCCTGATGGTATTAAGGTTCATGTGCCTGGCGTATTCAACCTGGGTTTTATAATTCTCATATGTATTATCCAGGAAAAGGTTATCAACCCAGCCGCCGCCGCGGATAAGGATTTTGCGGCCGTTAAGTTTATAGCCCCTGTAGCCGTTTTCATTTATATAATCTGAAACTTCCCTTATTCCAAAGCGGGTTTCGCGTGTGTCTGAAACCTGCCCTTTGTGGTGGAATGACACTTTAAGGTCGTATAATTCCGGGGTACCGAAGTCATTTGTCCACCAGAGGCGCGGATTTTTTATATTAAGCTCTTTATATTCAGCCGGGGAAAATGTTACAAGTTTATTTTCGCCTGGTTCCAGGGAGACATTTTGTGTAAACCGGATAGTGCCAGCCTCTGCAACCAGGGTTCCGTTTACCTTTTCAGAAGTATTATTCTTTACTTCAGCTGAAACGGTAAGCTTAGCGCTCTTAAGAGTCTTAAGGTCAACGGTGCTTTTTACAAATGGAAAATTAACCGAGACATCCCCTGTGAGTCTTACTTTTACCTCTCTGAATAAGCCCATATTCCTGTCGGGGGATTTTGGATTCCAGTCAACAAATCCCATTGTGGGGTCACCCGGAACCGGCGGGAAGACCTCAACGGCCAGAATGTTCTTCTCTCCGGGCCTTGCAGTTCCAGTCACATTCAGTTCAAACTGGCGGAATGCGCCCAGAAGTGTATCGCTTTTTGCCACAAGCTTTCCGTTCAGCCAGACGTTTGCACGGTAGTTAATTCCGTCAAATTGCAGCTTTACATACTTGACCGAATTTTTAGAAGGGATTGAAAACTCTGTTCTGTACCACCAGGAATTCTTAAACTGGTCTTCAGGTATTGAAGCGAAGTTCTTGCCCACGAAAACATCCTTATAGACCTTGTCGTTTACAAGATTACCCATTACAGTTGAAGGCACCACGGCAGGCAGCCATCCCGCAGGCTTGAACTCAGCGCTGGAGATAAGGCCGCCCTGTTCTTTTACATTTTCAGATGACTGAATGTACCATCCCTTTTTAAGAACCAAAGTATTATCCTCTTTTCTTTTTGCCATTAAGGGTAAGGACAGCAGGCACACCAGGACAAAGGCGGTAAGAAGCCTGCTGCCTGATAACTTAATTCTTGTATTCATTCCAAAAACTCCATTAAAACAATAAGTGAATAGATATGAAAAGGATCCTTAAAATTACTCTATTTTAACTATTCCGTTGCTGTATGCAATTGCGAAGCAGGTGACGTAGTGTTGAGAATGGCTCATTGTAATTTTCAGGGATTTGTCGCTTCCAAGGAACTCATTTAATTCACCAAAGAGCCTGACAGAAGGTTTGCCGCTCATTTCGTTAAATATCTCAATGTCTTTCCATCTCCAGCTTTTGTCCCAGGCATCTGTAAGAGCCTTGGCAACAGCTTCCTTGGCGGCAAAGCGCGCAGCAAGGTGCTGGTACTTGTTAGCCTTTGAAAGACAGTACTCCAGTTCAATCTCTGTAAATACCTTATTGAGAAACTTATCACCAAAACGGTCCACGCTTTCCTTTATTCTCTCAATTTCAATTATATCTATACCGATTCCTATTACCATTAAAAACCTGCCGCTTTTCCGTATCCTCGGGGATCGGTTGCTCCGTAAATTATGTTATCCGCCGGGTCAATTAAAATACCCTCGGCTCTGCCGAGTATGCGTTCACCGCCGAAAATATAGCCCATATTTTTCAGATTATCAAATGTATCCTTAGAGATGCCGAACTCCTCATAATAAAGCTCATCCGGAAGCCACTGGTGATGAATTCTTGGGGCATTTATTGCCTGCTGAATATTCATGTGGAAGTCGATCACGTTCATAATTGTCTGCAGTACAACGGTAATAATTGTTGAACCTCCGGGAGAGCCGATAACCATAAAAGGTTTATTATTTTTAAGGACGATTGTTGGTGTCATTGAGCTCAGCATTCTTTTGCCCGGCTCAATGGAGTTTGCCTCGCTTCCGATGAGGCCAAACTGGTTCGGCTCACCGGGTTTTGAACTGAAGTCGTCCATTTCATTATTTAAGAGAAATCCCGCCCCGTCTACCACAATTTTGCTTCCGAAGGAGGAATTCAGCGTTGTTGTTGTGCTGACGGCATTGCCGTAGGAGTCGACTACACTATAGTGTGTAGTCTGCATGCTCTCGTGCTTAGGTGCCGTGCCGGGCAGAACGTCTTTTGAACTTATAGATTTATCAGTAATTTTTGAAAAAATGCTTTTTGCATAATCTTTAGAAGTAAGCCATTCTTTTGGAACAGGATAAAATGCTTCATCGCCCAGGTGTTTGGACCGGTCGGCATAAACATACCTTAAGGCTTCAACAAGCCTGTGAATATATGAACTGCTGTTCCAGTCCTCTTTAGTAAATGAATAGTTTTCAAGTATGTTAAGCGCCTCAATAAGGGCAATTCCGCCAGAGGAAGATGGCGGCATGGACACAATACCGTAACCCCTGTAGGAGCCTTTAACAGGTTCTTTTTCCACCACGCTGTAGTTTACAAGATCCTCTTTTGTAATTATGCCGCCCATTAAGCGCGATTGACGTTCAATAAGCTCTGCAATTTCCCCCTTATAAAACCCGTCTTTCCCCTTTTCTTTTATAAGCATCAGTGTCTTTGCCAGTTCGGGCTGCTTAAAGATAAAACCTTCCTTTAATGGTGCACCGTCGTGTATAAAAATCTTTGAAGATGAAGGGTTTTTCTTAAACTGCGGGAATTCAGATGCTATTGCTTCGGCAAGCCTGAAGCTAAGCGGAAAGCCGTCAGCAGCAAGGTCTATTGCAGGCTGAATTACATCTTCAAGCTTCATGGTGCCGTAATGTTCGAGGGCGTAAATGAGCCCTGCAACGCTGCCCGGGACTCCTGCAGATAAAAATCCTTCGGTACTTCTTGAAGGGTCAAAGTTTCCAAGGCTGTCGAGATACATATTTTTAGCGGCCTTCGCGGGGGCTTTTTCCCTGTAATCCAGGGCAATGTCTTTTCCGTTTTTAAGGTGGATCACCATAAAGCCGCCGCCGCCGATATTTCCAGCCGGAGGATAAGTTACGGCCAGGGCAAAACCCGCTGCAACAGCTGCATCAACGGCATTGCCGCCGCGTTTTAATATTAAAACCCCCACCTGTGAGGCCAGGTCGCTTGCCGAAACCACCATGCCCCTTGTACCCCGTTCTGGGTCAGGAGATGCAGCGCTAACTGCATTTACAAAAACAAAAAGAAGCAGCAGTAATATTGCTGCTTTAGAAGATTTTAATGTGCGCATCAACATTTAATCCCTTTTCATTCAGTTGTTTAAGTAAAGTTTTGGTGAGCTCATTAACCTGCTGCATTGAAGCTTTCACGTCCTTGAGCAGTCCTTCGTCATAAAGAAGCTTTCCGACGTTATTATTACGTGAAGTAGTTTCATCGGTAAGTTTATTAAGTTTACCCAGCAGATCGTTTGTACTTTTCATAACAGACTGCATTTCATTAAGAGAAGAAGAGATTTTTTCTTTATTATCCTTAATGAATGTTGTTGTTTCCTTTGTCAGCTCGGCACCGTTTGAAGAAAGCTGTTTAATGTTTGAGCGATTTTCATCAATCATTACGTTAAGCTTGGAACTGATGGAGGCTAAATTGGCCAGTGAGGCCTTCATCTGCGAATTGAAATCCTTGTCGGACAAAACGCCGTTTATGGAAGTAAGTGTAACCTCCACATCCTTAATAATCTTCACCAGGTCGTTCTGGACAGAGCCGAGCATAGCCATAACAGCGGGGATATCTGCATAAAACACTCCGTGCTGAAGGCTCCTGTAGTCGAGCTCTTTATCCGAAATGCCCGGTTTAATTTCCACTTTTTTTCCGCCCATCAGGTCGAGCATCGATATTCCGAAGGTTGCATCCTGTTTCAGTTTTACGTCGGGCTCAAGTTCGGCGCTGACGATAGCGGAGTTTCCGGATATATCGATATCCTGAACTGTTCCCTTTCTTACGCCATTAATAGTTACGATGTCACCTTTTTCAAGTCCGTTAGCCGATTCAAACTGAATTTTGACAGTTTTAATATCTGCGTTAAACCTGTAGTTTTTTGCCCATCCGAAAATCCATATCAGGAGCAGAAGAGCAATAAGTGCAGTAGCACCAACCTTAATTTCCGTTTTTCTCTGATCTCTCATAATCTAATTTTTCTTTATTCAGAAATTCCGTTAATTGTCTGATATCAGTTGAATCGATCTTTTTGCGGTGAAGAATAAACTGAAGTTCATCCATGAAGTCCTGCCCTTTATCGAGGTTAAAATGATCGTTGTTCTTAACCACGTTTACGTACTCATTGACAATCGACCTCAATGTATCCTTATACTGGGAATTCTTAATCTTAGCGATCTCTTTTTCAGTTTCTTTATGGATATTACTAACGATAAGGGGTTTAACCCAAAGGATGACCATGTCTTTATGGTATTTGAACAGATAAATTCCGGCGCCGGTTAAGACGGTCAGAATGACAATTGCAGTTACGAAGCATCCTTTTTTCATTAGTCTTTATTCGGGATATTAATTGGGGTCAAAACTTCTATCTGGATCTTTTTAACGCGTCTGTTGACGATTTCCCTGACAGTAAATTTATGATTTTTATAGGTAAAATTATACCCCTCCACAGGAATTGTTCCGGCATAATTCAATATAAATCCGCCAATCGTGTCGTAATCGTCGTTATCAGAATAAAGATCTATGTGGAGAAGTTCATTTATCTGATCTATAGAAGTTTTACCGAGAACGAGGTAGGAGTTCGTGCTGATATTTGTAATCTCATTTTCCTCCTTATCGTACTCATCTCTGATATCGCCCACGATCTCTTCTAAAATATCCTCAAGAGAGATGAGGCCCGCGGTGCCGCCGTACTCATCGACAACGATACCAATATGCATTTTCTTTTCAAGGAATTCGTGCATAAGATCGCTGATCAGTTTGGTTTCAGGGAAAAAGAGAGCCTTGCGTGCAAGTTTATTTAAGATGAGGGTTTTCTTCATTTCTTCGTTTTTTAAAAAAGGAAGGAGATCCTTGGCGTAAATAATACCAGTCACCTCGTCCAGGTTTGAGTGGTACAGAGGGATCCTGCTGTGGCCTGATTCCGAAACGACCTTCATAAGCTCATCAAAATCGGTGTCGTCCGAAATTGCCGTAATATCAACTCTCGGGGTCATAACTTCGCGTGCCGTTACGGTTCTGAAAGAGACCAGTCCGTGTATGAGCTCCTGCTCCTCCTCCACTATTGTTCCTTTTTCAATTCCAAGGTCGGCCAGGTCCGTAAAATCCGTAGAAAGTATGGCAGTTTTTGATTTATCGATTTTAATTCTTGAAACAAGCACCCGTATAATATCTGTAAGTGTTTTTGAGACCGGGTATACGATGACGCCGATCCAGTAGAGAGGGATACTTACCATTTTAGAGAAAGCAACCGGGTACTTTGATGCCCAGATCTTGGGAGTAATCTCCCCGATAAAGAGGATAAGAATAGTAACAGAAATGATCTGAATTGTAAGAATCAGTTCTTCATTAAGCCTGTAGGTTCTGGCAATGTCAATAGCCAATGTGACAGAGATAATGGTAACAGCAACATTGACTATTGTATTGCATAGAAGTATTGTTACAAGGAGTCTTCTCGGGAATTCGAGAAGGTTAAAAATGTACCCGCCCATGAGCGGGTTTCCATTCTTAATTTCATTAATCTTATTTTTGTCCAGTGAAAACAGTGCAATTTCGCTTCCCGAGAAGAAAGCTGATAAAATAAGTAATCCGGTTAAAATCGCTATTTTAATATACCAATCAATTTCCAAAAAGCTGGTGATTCCTATAATGTTCTACATAAAGAATTAGTTTAGAATGGTAAATCATCATTCTCATCTACCGGAAGGTCAGGTTCGTTTACACCCGTTGGCTGCGGGGCACTGGTTTCCCTGACATTTGATGAATACTCGTGAGCAGATTCGCCAGCGGCCTCTCGCGATGCGTCAATCGGGATAATCCTTTCGCAGACAACATCCGTAGAATAGCGTTTTACGCCTTCCTTGTCAGTGTAGTCTCTTTTTGTAAGTCTTCCTTCCACAAAGACTCTTTTACCCTTCTTGAGGTTATCCTTGTAATAGTCCGATATTCCGAATGCCACAATGTTATGCCATGTGGTTTCATTCTGCCAGTTGCCGTCTTTTCCCTTGAATCCATAATCGGTTGCAATAGTAAATGAAGTAACAGCCAGGTTATTGGCTGTAAACCTTGTTTCGGCGTCTTTTCCAAGTCTGCCAAGCAGCATAATTCTGTTTAATGAGAAAGCCATATTCCCTCCAGTAAAAATTAGTATTATTTCAAATATAATTTACAATTAAATAAACCAGATGCAATAGATCTACCCTGAAAACATCAATATTCGTGAGAAAAATGCATATTATCATCACTTAGTGGCAACTATAAAAACGTCTTTAAAGTTCTTTTTTTTCAGATCTTTTACGGCCTTTTCGGCTTCAGTTCTTGTTTCAAACTGGCCGTACTGGACGACAAATAGTCCATTTGACGGGTTCAGTTTTACGACAGGATTCTCCCCCAGTTTTCTGCCTGCTGATAGGGCAAATTCAGTGGCATTTTCATCTTTACTGAATGCTCCCAGCTGGACGGCATAATTCCCGGTTTTTTTGACCTCTTTTTTTGTCTCCACTACCGGCGGTTCAGTCTTTTGAATTTCAGCCGGTTCATCCTTTATCTGGCGGTCGGCAGGTATTCTGGTCTGCATTTTTCTTAAAGAATCAGGGACTTTGCCGGGAATTTCGACTGAAACGTCAGCCGAGTCAGCAGGCAGCGGGGCTGAGGAGTCGGAGTAAGCCTCCACATTCTTCTGATTTTTGTTTATTTCACTGCCCTGCTGGTTTTCTTTTGGAGTTGAAGAGCAGCCATAAAGAAGGACGCCGGCCAGTAATAAAGGCGCAATAATTCTTATATTTTTATTCATAATGAAAGCTTATAAAGTTCAAAAAGTTAATTAAAGTTCAAAGCGAAAATATAGAATATTTCATCAAATTCCCATTAAATTTTAGCGCTGTTTTACATTGTTTTCAAATAAAAAGTAAAAATATCTATAAGCCTGGCGTAAACAAAAAAAGGCGGGTTTTACCCGCCTTTTTATAATAACTTTTTCAGTTATTCTTAGAATCCGTAGCCAACGCCGAAGCTGATGCCTGTGATGTTCATGCCGCTTGTGGTAGCAACAGACATATTCGGGGCGAGCTTCATGCTGATTGTTCTGTCTGTACCCTTCAGGTATTCAAATCCTAAATCAAATGTCAGGCTTGAAACCTTATAGCTTGCGCCAACAGAAACTGCGTTGTAGCTGATGCTCGGGAAAAGGATGTTGTATGTTTCATCCGGAGCAGGAGCAGGGTCAATGTAGTATCCGCCTCTTACGGTAAAGCTGTTGTTGATCTGGTATTCTGTACCGAAACGGATCTGTGTAGCATCTTTCCACTTCAGGTCGAATACTGTAGCCTTTGCTGCAGTAAGAGCAGTTTCCCATTTGGCATTATCATACTTTGCAACAAACTGGTCTTCGCTCTTTGACCACTGGCTGTACTGTGCGTCAGCTGTAATTACCCAGTTTTCAATAGGACGGAATGCAACACCGCCGCCAATCCACATCGGCCAGGCAACATCACGGTCGAATTTGCTTTCTGAGGAGCCAAGAGCTATCATTCCGGGGTTCTTTGCTGTTCCGCTCATGCTGACAGCTGTCTTTGTCCTGAAAGAAGCACCAAAGCTCAGCATTTCATTTAACTTGTAATGAGCGCCAAGTGTAACACCATAACCTAAGCCTGTTGAAGACTCGTTAAACTGGAATACATGAACCTTGTTGTCCGGTCCTAACATTCCTGCAGGCTTCTTAAGATCAAACATTCCGTAGAAGATGTTTAAAGCTGCGCCAACAGATAAATTTTCGTTGAATTTGTAAGCAACTGCAGGAGAAATATCAACTACAGCAATTTTGCTCATCCATTCAACCTCGGTGCCGCTGCTGAGCTTAAGCAGGTCTTTGCCGTCCCATTCTGAACCGAGACCGGCAGGAACGTAAACACCAAGAGCAAAAGTAAAATCTTTTGCAGGCTCAAAGCTTATATATCCCATTAAGTTGGGTGATATGTAATGGTTGACTTTCATTTTGGCATCAATTCCAAGAGCAGGGATTTTGTAAGAACCTGTAGGAATTACGTCTGTTGAAAATAAACCAAGATAATTGCCCTTTAACTGAGCTATACCAGCCGGATTCCAGTAAATTGCAGTATAGTCGTTGGCAAGACCTATAAAAGATCCGCCCATGCCTAATGACCTTGTGCCGATTGAATTAAGGCTAAGACCATTAGAGAAAATGCAGCCAGTTGAAATTAACAGTGCAGCTGCCAGTGTTAGTATTTTTCTACTCACGAGACCTCCCAAGTGATTTTTTGATAATGAACTAATTCTCAGTGAAGAATAGACATATAAAATTACGTTCTAGCTGATGGTAAGCAGAACGGTATCTTTTTCTACTGAGCTTCCCTCCTTTACGAAAATTTCCTTTATTATTCCCGAAGACGGGGCATGAAGATCGTTTTCCATCTTCATGGCTTCAAGAATAACAATCGACTCGCCCATTTCAATTGGATCACCGACCTGTTTCTTAATCTTTAAGATCATACCCGGCATGGGAGACTTAATAAGATCGTGGTGATTTTCCTTGTTCTTGATGCTCTGCAGGTCCTGGGCTTTTTCCTGCAGTTTTGTTCTGATAGTGGTTTCGAAATAATGACCGTCAACTAAAAAACCGAATTTATCCTGGCTTAAGGCCGTTGTTGTAATGTCATAGACCTTGTTTCCAAGTTTAAGCAAGTATGAATACTCACTTACTTTCAGAAGAGAGTATTCTATTTCCTTATCCTTAAAGACTATCTTGCCGGAATCAAGGAGTTTAAAAACCCTTTTATTTCCGTTTACAGTAGCAACATATTCATTCATAATGCTTCGCCGTCCATTTGTTGCCTTTCTGAATTTTATTTTCAGACGGGCCCGTCTCGAACATCTTGGATTTTAAGAGAACTGCAAGAATTGAGACCGCATCTTCATATTCCTGTGCCTGCTCACCCTTCCATTTGTCGGGAATAAGCGGCATGAAAATATCTTCAACAAAGTTTATGTCAAACGAACCGTCTATAAATTCTTTTTGCTTGAGGACCCAGCGGCAGGCGGCAATGTTTGTCAGAACGCCGGCTATCTTATATTCACCCAACGCTCTTTTCATCCTTTCAATAGCTTCCTGCCTGGTTCTTCCCCATGTAATAACTTTGGTAAGAAGCGGGTCATAAAACATGGATATGTTTGAGAACGGGTCTATGCCAGTATCAACCCTGACACCTATGCCATCAGGCCTGCGGTGCAGTTTGATGTGGCCCGTTGAGGGCACAAAATTATTGTCCACATCCTCAGCATATACTCTGCATTCCAGGGCATGCCCGTGTATGGATATATCTTCCTGATGGAATGAGAGCGTCTTGCCTTCGGCAATTCCAATCTGTTCCTTTACGAGGTCCAGCCCTGTAATGAGCTCTGTTACGGGATGCTCCACCTGAAGCCTGGTATTCATCTCCAGGAAATAAAAATTTTTATTTTTGTCCACCAGAAATTCAATTGTGCCCGCATTGTAATATCCGCAGGCTTTGGCAGCGTTTACAGCTGCGGCGGTAAGTTTTTCTCTCAAAGCCTCATCAACAAAAGTTGAAGGAGCCTCTTCAATTACCTTCTGATGGCGCCTTTGAATTGAGCAGTCGCGCTCAAAAAGATGTGCATAATTCCCATGCCGGTCGGCAATTATCTGGACTTCAATGTGCTTGGGGTTTTCAATAAATTTTTCAATATATACGGCCGGGTTGCCGAATGCTTTCATGGCTTCGTTCTGAGCAGCGCTGAGGGAAGCTTCAAATTCTTCTTCACCCGCAACTTTCCTCATTCCCTTTCCGCCTCCGCCGGCAGAAGCCTTGAGCAGTATAGGGTAGCCTATTTCAAGGGCAGTCTTCTTTCCTTCTTCAATTGAAGTAATTGGGCTTGTAGTGCCGGGTACAATAGGCACATTAGAGCGCGCCATGAGCTGCCGCGCAGAAGTCTTATCGCCCATGAGCCTGACGGACTCACTATTTGGACCGATAAAAATAATCCCAGCTTCCTCGACAGCTTTAATAAATGCGGCATTTTCGGATAAGAAGCCGTATCCAGGATGGATTGCCTCAGCATTGACTTTTTTTGCAAGGTCTATAATTTTAGGAATATTTAAATAGGATTCAGATGAGGGTGAAGCACCAATAAAATAGGCCTCATCCGCAAGACGGACATGAAGGGAATCTTTGTCTGCCTCTGAATAGATGGCTGCAGATGTAATAGAAAGCTCGCGGCATGCTTTAATTATCCGTACAGCAATCTCTCCCCTGTTAACAATCAGTATTTTTTTTATCAAAAAATATCCTATTTAAGTTCAACGATAGTAACGCCATCCCCGCCCTGTTCAATGCCGGCAAAATAGAACTTGCTGACCTGATCATGCCTGGTAAGGATTTCCTTAACCATTCTTTTCAGTGCCCCGGTTCCCTTGCCGTGCAGTATCTCTACTCTATCCAGACCTGCCGTGTTGGCATTGTCCAGAAATTTCACTACTTCAAACTCAGCTTCCTCGGGCTTTTGTCCGCGGATATCAATCCTAACATCAGCTGAAAGGCTCTGGAAACCGGTTCTGTAATCCTGCTTTACTTCTGCATCCCTCTTTTTAGCCGGCAGAAGTTCATCCAGGTTCACCTGGATTTTTATATTCCCTACAAGTAAAACGGCCCTGTTTTTTTCACGCTCAACTTCAATTATTTTACCTGCAGTCTGGGAATTGCGAAGCTGCGCAAAATCGCCAGTGGCAAATATATGATTTTTGTCGATTGAATCAACAGCCGGCGTAGAAATTAATTTTATATTTTCTTTCTTTAATTCCTCAATATCCTTTTTAGCTTCCCTGATGGTTTCGCTTTTTGCGTTGGATTCTTTTATCTGGCGTATGGCCTGTTCCACTTTTCTGTTGACGTCTTTGAGATAATCATCAGCGCTGGATTTTGCTTTCTGAAGTATTTCCTTTTTCTGCGTTTCTATCTTTTCGAGGTTTGTCTGATAAAGATTAGCAAGCCCTTTAAGCCTGGAGTTTTCAATTTCCGAAGAACGAAGCTTCTGCTCCAGAGCCCTCGATCTTTTTTCAAGTTCTACAAGAAAATCCTCCACTTTCATTTTATCTGAATCGAGATAGCCCCTGGCCATCTGGAGAAAATCTTTTTCAAGGCCGATTCTTTCAGCTACTTCGAAAGCATAGCTGGAACCCGGTATGCCCTGGTTGAACCTGTAAGTTGGAGCAAGTTTTTCATTATCAAACTCCATAGAGGCATTTTCAAATCCAGGCAGTTCGTTTGCAATAATCTTCAGGCTTCCGTGGTGAGTGGTTGCAAGCACAATGGATTTTTTCTTCTGGAGTGAGACCAGCACGGCAGTTGCCAGAGCAGCTCCTTCGGCAGGATCTGTACCTGTGCCTATTTCATCAAGAAGCACGAGTGAATTTTCATCTGCACTGTCGAGAATGTTTTTGATGTTGGACAGGTGAGAGCTGAAAGTGCTTAAGTCATCTTCAATGGACTGCTGGTCGCCTATATCGAGCAGTATATTGTCAAAAAAGTGGAGGTTGGAATCCGCTCCTGCTGGAATCGGAATACCCGAGAGCGCCATAATGGCAAGGATGCCCGCGGTTTTTAAGACAACAGTCTTACCGCCTGCATTTGGGCCTGTAATAAGTATTACATTCCTGTCTGAAACTTCAATATTGAGAGGCACTGTATTAGAGCGCCCGAGCTTCTTAAATAGCAGAGGGTGTCTTGCGTCCAGGAGTCTAACCGGCTGGGTGTTGTCCAGCGAAGGGAAAGAGCCAATAATTTCGAGTGAATATTTTGCTCTGGCAAAAATACTGTCGAGGTTTGAGACCGCCTGAAGGGACTCTTTTAGTCTATAGCTTACTTCCCCGATTTTTTTGGTAAGTTCCTTAAGTATCCTTTCAATTTCCCTTTTCTCCGCGAAATTTAACGACAGGATCTCGTTATTAAGCTCAAGGGTTTCCTCGGGTTCAATATAGACTGTCTGGCCAGAGGAGGATTCAGAGTGAATAAAGCCTTTAACGTGCCTTTTATGTTCACTTTTAACGGGAACAACCATCCTTCCGTCACGCTGTGTCACGTAGTCTTCGCGCACGAGGTAGCTGTCGCTCAGGTCTTTTAGTATTCTGTTAATTACCTTGCCTAAGGTATCGGTTTTATGGCGGATTTCCTCGCGGATTTCTTTTAACTTCTGGCTGGCGTTATCCCGAACGTCGCCGTTTTCATCAATGATCCTGCTTATGTGATGCTCAAAAACCTTGTCTACAAAAAGCATTTCGAGGTATCCTGAAGTGATGTTTCTGGCTTCAGATTCGGACTTCAGGAACTGGTAAAGCTTTCTGGAGGTTTCAGCGAGTGTAAGTATATCCAGAATAGATTTATTTGTCAGGACAGCGCCTTCAATAGCGCTTCTTGAAAGATCATCCCTCAGGTCAGGCAGGTAGCTTATAGGTGGGAAATCATTTTTAATGAGTATTTCCGTGGCCTCTGTAACATAGCTCCCTTCAAGGACGGCCTGGCTGAAGTTCTGAATGGGAGAAAGACTGAAAATTTCCTTTTTCCCTGCCTCTGTATATGCATAGCGGGCAATGAACTGTAATACTTTTGAGAATTCGAGCTTGTCTAATACTGATTTTGAAATCATTTATCGTGCTTCTTTTTAATTATTCACAGTCAAAAAACGGTTTAATTAGCTGCAATTTTAGTTATCTGCCTGTTTTTATTCTTTTTTGTAATAACAGTTTTATTTACTTTTTTGTTCTTTTCAGAAGCAGATAAAGTATCTATTGCCGGTGTTATTTGAGCCCCGTTTTTCTTTAATTCCGCCCTGTCTTTGCTTTCAATGTAGTCTTTTACAAAATCCTTGCCTCCGATCATAAACTCAATGGTTCTGGGCATAATTCCATAAACCGAGCCGTATAAGAGCGACTTGTCTGCAGTTTTTTTATTCGGCACGTTAAAAATATTAAGAAACAGGAATATGCCGCTTATGAGAAAAATGATCTGCACGGTTCCTGTAACTCCCCCAAGAATCTGATTGACAAACTTGCTCACCTTATCGTGAGGGTGAATGACCCTTTTAATAATAGAGGTCAGGACAATTACAGCAATGAATATAAGTATACCGGCCGCAATTTCAGCAAGGTAGATCTCCTGGTCCATCAAAGGAGCAATCAGTTTACCTGCTTTGGCAGCAAATTTAACTGCAAGAAATATTCCGAGGAACAAGCCGAGCAGGCCTATAATCTTTCTTACCAGCCCGTCCTTGAACCCAAGAATAAAGCCTATAATTACAAATCCTATTATAATAAAGTCAACGTAGTTCAATTTATTCGCCCAGAACTTTTTCAACAATTGATTTAACTACTTTTCCATCTGCTTTGCCTTTGAGTTCCTTCATGGCCAGAGGCATAAGCTTCGGGAAATCTGCTTTTGAAGAAGCTCCTGCTTCGGAGGCCAGTTTCTTAATAGTCTCTGTTATTTCCTCTTCTGTCAGCTGTTTTGGCATATATTCCATAAGAATCTTCATTTCAGCTTCTTCCTTGTCGGCCAGATCATCTCTTTTAGCTGCCCTGTACTGTTCAACAGAATCTTTTCTTTTCTTTACAGCCGTCGAAAGCATACGGATTTCTTCTTCTTCGTTCAGGGTTTTTCCTGAACCGCTTTTTTCAAATTCAAGTATAAGCGCGCGGATTGATCTTATGGTCTCAAGCCTTAGCTTATCACCCGACTTCATGGCAGTTTTCAGGTCTTCATTTATTTTATCTTTTAAGGTCATTTCCTGCTCCTAAAGTGTTTATTGGGCATTAAATACGGATTTAATTGTACATGCAAATATATCAAAAAATAATAATTATTCTCTATCAGCCTTCAGGAATTTTCAAATTCCCGGGGAGTTCAAATATATTTCCTGTTACAGACCGGAAATTGCTGAAAATGCTGTAAACCAGGTCACCAATTTGAGCAGGCTTTACCATCATGCTTTCATCCTTAACCCAGGTGCGGTTTTCGGGTGAGTCGATAATAAGCGGTGCCACGGCGTTTGCGCTGAGAGATATTTCCTTTCCCTCTAAAGCCAGCAGAGTGACCAGATAATTTAAGGCCCTTTTACTTATTGCATACGATGACCTTTTTACATCCGGAATATCTGCAGCCATTGATGATGTAAAACAGATAGATCCTCCTGCTGAATCTTTTACAAGGCGTGCAAACTGCCTGGCCAATAAAAATGAAGAAACGAAATTCATTTTAAGCATAGTCTGAAGCTGATTAAGCGGAGTATCCCATATAGTGGTGCCCGCATTAAATCCTCCAATTGTATTAAACAAAAACAGGAGTTTTCCTTTTCCCGGTTTAATGCTGCTGAAAGCTTTTTCCACGTCCTCTTCAGCCGAAAGGTCTCCTGTTGCAATAATCTGGCTATTGGGACTTTTATACGTAACTTTTGACGGGGTTCTGTCAAAAAGATAGATTGTGCTGAAGTCCTTATCCACAAAGGAATTCAGGGATTCTCTGCCAAGTTCCCCCCCGGCGCCGAAGATGAGCAGTTCCTTTTGCATTTTTTCCTCTTTTGTTGTTCTACTTTATAATATTTAGTTAACTGAAATAAAAAAGGCAAATTTCTAAAGACTACTGAATATAGAAATATCCGCAAAAAAAACATGTGTCCTGAGGCCATTATTTCACACTGACGGGAGGCTTTTCTTTGGAGGAAATTTCCGTTCCGGCAGTTTCATTTAAGCTCTCAATTCTTTATCTTCAAAAGTCAATTCAAGAGGGTATCTATGAGTAGTGGCAAAAAGGATCAGGAATTAGTCCGGGGTCTTAATCTGCTTGCAGCAGTAATGATAGTCATCGGTTCAATGATCGGTTCTGGAATTTTCCGCAAGCCTGCAACAATGGCAGGTCAGCTTCTCTCGCCGGAATTGCTTCTTTTGGTTTGGATAATAGCCGGGGTTGTCAGCTTTATCGGGGCTCTTACAAACTCGGAAATTTCGGGTATGATAAGTGAAACCGGCGGGCAGTACGCATATTTCCGCGCCATGTACGGGGATTTTACGGCTTTTCTGTACGGCTGGGCAACGCTTTCTGTTATACAGACCGGAAGCCAGGCAGCAATTGCCTACGTTTTTTCGGAATACCTGGGTTATTTTTTCAAGTTTCCGCATTTCTCCAAAGAAATAGAACAGTTTGCAGTGTATATGCCGCTTGTAGGCGATATCTTCCCATTGAGGGATTTCGGTACAAAGGCTGTTGCCATTCTAACCATCGGGTTTTTAACAATCGTTAATTATATAGGTGTGGTCTTTGGCGGGGCTGTTCAGACAGTAATAACAATAATTAAAATTGCCTCAATAATACTGCTGTCTTTGCTCATTCTTCTTGTCGGCCAGGGGGCATTCTCAAACGTTTATACCGGTTTCAACATACCAGCTCAGCCTGGGCACAGCATACTTTCGATGATGGGGCTTGCTCTTGCCGGAGCCTTCTGGGCATATGACGGATGGAACAATGTTACATTTGTTTCGGGTGAAATCAAAAATCCAAAAAGAAATGTTCCGCTTGCTCTTCTCATTGGAACCTTTGCAGTCGTTGTAATATATGTTTTGATTAATATAGCGTTTCTTTACGTTCTGCCTATAGACAGGATGTCTAAATCGCCTCTTGTAGCCGCCTCGGCAGCCGAGATCATATTTGGTTCCATTGGCGCAAGCATTATATCGATTGCAGTAATTATTTCCACATTCGGGGCCTTAAACGGGAGTATTTTAGCCACTGCAAGAGTGATGTTTGCAATGGCAAGAACGAAACTTTTTTTCAAAAGTCTCGGTTGGGTACATGAGAAGTACAAGACACCGTATGTTTCGCTGGCAGTTATGGGCGCCTGGTCGGGAGTGCTGGTTCTAACAGGGTCTTTTGATATAATAACGGATTATGTAATGTTTGCAGCCTGGCTTTTTTATGCCTTGGGTGCTTTTGGAGTTTTTATTCTCCGCAGGAAGATGCCGGATGCCCCGAGGCCCTATAAGGTATGGGGATACCCCTTTACGCCAGCTATTTTTGTAATATTTTCGCTTATATTTCTGCTTAACACTCTGATTTCTGATACACAGAACGCCAAGATGGGCCTCGTTTTGGTTCTCAGCGGTATTCCACTGTATTTTTATATGAAGTGGAAAACCAAAAACAGCAAAGCCGCAGTGGTAACACTCGAAGAAAAATTATAAATTAGATCATAGTAAATTTGGATTAATATTCTGTAAAAAATGGAAAAACAAAAAAAGAAATTTGTAATTGTGGATGCCATGGCACTGGCATATAAGGCCTATTTCGCCTTTATGGGCAGACCACTTGCTACTACAAAGGGAGAACCTACTTCCGCAGTATACGGGTTCATAAGCCAGCTGCTGAAGATACTAGAGGTAAATAAACCGGATTACATTGCTGTAGCCTTCGACTCCAAGGAAAAAACCTTCCGTCATGAAAGATATGAGCAATACAAGTCAACGCGCCTTGCTATGCCTGAAGACATGATATCGCAGCTGCAGAGAATAAAAGACGTGGTTGAAGCTTTTAATATTCCGATTTATATAGTACCCGGCTATGAGGCCGATGATATAATTGGAACGGCCGTAAAAAAAGCAGAGGAGATGGGATTTGAATCCTTTGCCATTACACCCGATAAGGATTTCAACCAGATCATTACACCGAACATTAAAGTTATAAAGCCCGGAAAAACAACAGATGAGATTGTTGTAATTGATGAGGCAAAAATTAAAGAGGATTTCGGCTTTGAGCCTATTCAGATGATAGATTACCTTGCTCTAATTGGCGACAAGTCTGATAACATCCCAGGAGTTGCAGGAATAGGTCCTGTTGGAGCATTGCCCTTGATCCATCAATACAGGACTATTGAAGGCATTTATGAAAATATTGAACAGATAGACAAGCCGGCCTTAAAGCGCAAGCTCATTGAAGGAAAAGAAAACGCTTTTCTTTCCAAGGAACTGGCTACCATACATACTTCTGTTCCGTTCGAGTGCGATATACAGAAAACGGAATTAAGAATGCCGGATATGGATCGTCTGAAGAAGATGTTTGAAGAACTGGAATTCCGCAATTTCTTTGCCAGGGTGGAAAAACTTACCTCAGGCAACGGACAAAAAGAAACTGCTTTTGAAAAAGAAACCGCAAAGGAAGCTCCGGCTGAAGCCGTAGAAGTTAAGGAAGAAGCTCCGGCTGCTGAAGTTACCTCGTTTAACCGTGAACTGATAAAGTATCACCTGATGGTCGACAAAAAAGGAGCCGAGGAACTGGCAGCTAAACTGATGAAAGCGGATCAGTTCGTTTACGATACTGAAACAGATTCGCTTAACTGTTTTGACCTTAACCTTGCAGGCGTGTCTTTTTCAACAAAGCCCAAGGAGGCTTATTTCGTTGCTATAAATCCTTTTATGGAAACCGAAGAACTTTTCTCAAGAGATGTTTCAAACAGGCTTAGTATTGATGAATTTGCAAGCATCTTTAAGCCGGTATTTGAAAATGAGAAAATTAAGAAGATCTGCCAGAATGGAAAGTTTGACATAGCTACTCTCAGAAAATATGGAATCGAAGTAAAAAACTTTTATTTCGACACCATGATTGCAAGCTATGTCCTGGATCCCGATCAGAAGCACGGCCTGGATGACATGTCGGTTAAGTACTTAAATTATAAACCGATTCCCCTGACAACTCTCATTGGGAATAAGAAAGATGCCTCGAAGATATTCGACGTACCTATAAGCGACCTGGCAGAATATTCGTGTGAGGATTCGGATGTTACCTACAGGATTTATAATATACTGGATAAGGAACTGAAGGAAAATGGCCTGGAAGACTTATGCCATAAAGTTGAATTTCCGCTTGTTCCGGTGCTTGAGGATATGGAACGTGAAGGCGTAAGAATAGACACGGATATACTGAAAGTTCTGAGCAATGATCTTCAGATACTGCTTGACAACTATACGAAAAAAATCTATGATCTTGCGGGGGAAGAGTTTAACATAAACTCCCCTCTTCAGATGCAGAAAGTTTTATACAGCAAGCTCGGGCTGGCTACGGGCAAGAAAACAAAGACGGGATTTTCCACTGATGCAAGGTCGCTTGAAGGCTTAAAAGGCACTCATGAGATAATTGACCTCATTCTGGACTACCGTCAGGTGGCAAAGCTGAAATCCACTTATACCGATTCACTTCCTACGCTTATTCATCCTGCAACGGGCAGAATTCATACGTCATTTAACCAGACAATTACTTCTACGGGCAGGCTTTCAAGCAATAATCCGAACCTGCAGAATATTCCTATCAGAACGGAAATGGGAAAAGAGATCAGGCGTGCTTTTGTGCCAAGGAGCAAGGATTACGTTATACTGAGTGCAGACTACAGCCAGATCGAGCTTAGAATTATGGCAAGTATCTGCAAGGATCCGGCTTTAGTCCACGCATTTAAAAATGCAGAAGATATTCACCGTTCTACGGCTGCTCTTGTATTCAGGGTAGATCCTAAGGATGTGACTTCAGATATGAGAAGGCGCGCCAAGGAGGTCAACTTCGGCATCCTCTACGGTATCGGGGCATTCGGACTTAAGACAAGGCTTGGAGTAACGCAGACGCACGCAAAAAAAATTATTGACACCTACTTTGAAACCTTCAGCAAGGTAAATGACTTTATGGAAGATTCGGTTCAGAAGGCGCGTGAAAAAGGCTACGCCGAGACGCTTCTTGGAAGGCGGCGCTATCTGAAAAATATTAACAGCAAGAACAGGGTTGTTCGTCAGTTTGAAGAAAGAGTTGCCATTAACATGCCCATTCAGGGCACTGCGGCAGACATGATAAAGCTTGCGATGATTAAGATACACGAAGAGCTTACGAAAAGGAAAACCAGGACAAAGATGGTGCTTCAGGTGCACGATGAACTTTTGTTTGATGCCCACAGGGATGAGGTTGACGAGTTAAGGCCTCTTATAAAAGAGCTCATGGAAAATGCGCTTCCAATGGAAGTGCCGATTCTAGTTGAGACCGGCGTAGCCGACAACTGGCTCGATGCGCATTAA
>JBLNAZ010000132.1:0-7856 GCA_050259615.1 Syntrophomonadaceae bacterium
AACCACACGGTAAAGCCTACATTAAATGCCACCTGGTTGTAGCCGTAGCGCTCGGTTGCGCCTGATGGGTTTTCTGTTACCTGAAGATATTCAAGACCCAGATTCAAAAGAGCGTTGCCTACAACTGCAAGCTTTACTCCTCCCCTTAAACCCCAGCTGAAACCGCTCCTTGTGTCGCCGTCGGAATGGGATGCAAGCCCTAAGAGGCCTTCAATAAATGGATATGCTATGCTCCCTGTATGGAAGTTATATGACGGCGCAAGTAAAAACAGAAGCGTTGTATTTCCTTCCACCGTCTGAATTCCGAAGGGATTAAAGCCAAGCTCAAATCCATCAGTAAAAAAATATCCAACATAGGGCATAAGGGTAAACGAGGTTGTTGTGCCCCCTGTATTTCCATTGGTAACGTTTGTGGTGCTCTGGAAAGAAAGGCCGCCGCCTAACTCAACTACACCGGGCGAGGCAAATCCGCCCGCGCCGTATCGCTGGGCATGAGTAAGTGAAGAAGAAAAAACTAACATTAACAAAAGTACAGCAAAGAATAGTTTATTAAATGACATAATTCCTCCTTTATTTGCAAAAATGTAACAGTACTAAAACGTAAATAAAAGGAGGAAGTGAGTCAATGTAGAAAGTACAAGGTTTATATCAGCTCTCTTAAGGCGCCAGGCGTTCAATCTTCCATTTGCCATCTGCTTTAGTAAACCTGATCCTGTCGTGAAGGCGGCTTTCCCTTCCCTGCCAGAATTCAATTACTTTCGGCTCCAGGCAGAAGCCGCCCCAGTTATCCGGGCGCTCAATTGTGCCCGACTGGAACTGCTTCTGGAACTTTAATACCATCTCATCCAGAAAAGCCCTGTTTGGAATTACCTCGCTCTGAGGCGAGGCCCAGGCGCCTATCCTGCTTCCTAAGGGGCGTGAGTAGAAGTACTCGTCGGACTCATGTTCCGGAAGCTTCTTTACATCCCCTTCAATTCTTACCTGGCGCTCCAGTTCAGCCCAGTAAAAAACCAGTGCCGCGTGGGGATTTTCAGTTATCTGGCGGCCTTTGCGGCTGCTGTAATTTGTAAAAAATATTAAACCACCTGGTATTACCTTCTTAAGCAGAACGATCCTTACAGAAGGATATCCATCCCTGGTTGCAGTAGCAAGCGCCATTGCGGTAGGCTCATTTACACAGGCCTCAATTGCCTCGTTAAGCCACTTCTTAAACTGGTTTACGGGATCGGGATCTATATCTGTTTCCGTGAGCTGCTTCAGCATGTAATCTCTTCTTATTGATGCCAGGTCTTTTGTCAAGACTTATCCCTTTCTTTATGAGTTTCAATAAATGAGTCGATGAGGCGCCTTGCAATAGACCACTTGCCGGGAATGGCGGGAATTTCTTCGGGTGTGAACCACTTGACGTCAAGTATTTCATCGCCGTCTGCCTTCAGTTCACCGGAGACATATTCTGCAGTAAAACCGACCATAAGAGAATCCGGAAAAGGCCACGGCTGGCTGCCGAAGTACCTGATATTCCCGACTTCAATATTGGCTTCTTCCTTTATCTCGCGCCTTATGCAGTCCTCAAAAGTCTCTCCGGCTTCAACAAAACCTGCAAGCACGCTGTACATGTTGGATTTGAAACGGCTGGACTTTGCAAGCAGTATTTTATTCTGATTGGTTACGGCAACAATAACTGCAGGCGATATCCTGGGGTAGCTTACGAGTCCGCATTTCGGGCATACCTTGGCCCTTTCATCCGGTCTTTCTTCTGCAGGACTTCCGCAGCGCCCGCAGTAGCGGTGGTTAATGTCCCAGCTGATAACCTGAAAGGCGCGCCCGGCAAGGGAAAAAAAGTCACTTTCAAACTCCCCCAGGAGTGATCTGAGGTTTCTGAAGGCCGTTCCCTGAGGCGCCGCGGCCTCAAGCGAGGCTTCAGCCGCAAAGCACGGGCTTCCTTCAAGCATGCCAAGGAACTGCTGCCTTTCAGGAGTAATGCCAATTTCAGAAAGATCCTCTGAGAGCGGAATTTCTACTTTATCACCATTTATTAAAACAAGCAGTTCATCTCTTTTAAACAAAAACCACCAGGCACGCCCGTTCACATTTTCGGGTGCCTTTACCTGAGGAACAAAATTCATTCACAAATCCTTCTTAAAATCTCTGTAATAAAATAATATAACACATAAGCGTAATTAAAGATACAGGTCCATAAAGACCTTCACTCTTGAGAAGAGCTCCCTCAGGTCTGTTTCAAAGCCCAGAATGCCCTTTACGTCCCGGGCATTATAGCCAATTGCCTGAAGGCCTAGTCTCCTTGCAATAAATACAGCTCTTTCATCGTGCCAGTCCTGGGAAATAACGGTAAACTTTGTGTAGCCGAAAACCTCCCTGCATCTTACAACAGAGTCGTATGTTCTGAAGCCTTCCTCATCTGAAAAGATTGCCTCTGCAGGAACCCCGTTTTTAATCAGGTCGAGCCGCATATTCTTAGGCTCATTATTGAACCTGTTGCCGCTTACGATTATGACTTTGATTTTGCCCGATTTATACAGTTCCAAGGCTGCATCTATCCTGTAGGCAAAGTAGAGGTTTACAACGCGGGGCTTTAAGTATTTTCCGGTTCCTAAAAGGAGCCCCGCCTCATTGGCAGGAATTTTCTTCAGGTCGTAATAAATATACTTTCCGGCATAGCTGTTAATTTTCCAGTTACAGAAAAATACCAGTGCTGAAAGCAAAAGGACAAGTGTTCCTGAGGTTAAGAGGAACACTTTCCATTTATTTTTGAAGGTTTTCATAGACTGCTGCTTTTAGGAATTAAACCAATATAATTTAATTTTTGAAAAATAGCTTCAGTCCATTGTATTTTGTCACCCATATTTAGTCTTTAATCCTGAGGCAGGCCTCAACAGAAAGCCAGAAGAGCCTTTCGCGCACATCCTTCTGTTTCGACCAGTCCCTGTGGTCCCATTCCTCGCAGCTTATGTCGTCGCCTCCATAAAGCACCTGTCCAAACTTAACGCCGCGGAATTTTGCAACTGCAAAGAAGGCTGCTGCCTCCATTTCAACAACAAGGCATCCCTCGGCTTTTCTTTTATTTATGATTCCACGTGTTTCCCTGTAAACAGCATCTGTAGTCCAGGTCCTGGTGGATATATAATCAATTTTATTGTCGTCCAGAGTATCCTTTATTGCCTGCACGGCTTCGGGATCAGCCTCAACTTCCCTCGAAGGAGGAAGGTAGTGGTACGAGGTTCCTTCATCTCTGAGTGCAGAATACGGCACTACAACTTTTCCGCAGTGTATACTGGAGTCGAGCACCCCCGAGCCTCCGCAGGCAATAAACTTTCTGCATCCCACGGCTATTACTTCCTCCAGCGCCGCTGCCGCAAACGGGGCACCAACGGGAGAATGAAAAAAAGCAATTTTCTTTCCCTTAAAATCCATTTCGTAAAGGGGATGCTTTCCCATTTCACTGTTGAGGACCTTTACTATTCTGACGGGAATTTCTCTGGCCACTTTTTCAATTACATCCCTGAAGAATGAGAAGACGCAGTATTCAGAAACTTCCACCGGTTTAATATGGCTCGTTGGTTCAAGCACCGCCTCTTTGGCCGGATCGAATTCTAGTATCGGGTAGGTATCCATATTCTCCCTTTATTATTAAAACACTTCTGCCTGATATTAAATATAACGGCAGAAAACAGGATATGAAATATAAACCTGCGGGCATCTCTTTGCAACCAATGCAGACCCGTTCTTACATGTAAATCCAGCCGGGGTTCAGCGTTCCCGTGCGGCGTGCAATTTTTTTACTCTTTATTTCCCTTGCATAATGGACTGAGATTTATATTTTATATATAAGCTCACGTAAGAGGGATCGCTTCAAAAATTAATTTTAAGGATCCGGTTCAGATGTTTTGCATTTGATTTTGAAGTGTCATGCTAAAGAGGAGATGAGACTTGGATAATGCAGCCAACAATGCGTCCGCCTGGCCGCTGCTTATATACGCCTTTGCAGCCGTAGCTCTTGTCGGAATAATGCTTGGACTGTCCTATGTTTTAGGGCAGCGGCATGAAGAACCTCAGACAGATACGCCTTTTGAATCGGGCATTAAGGTTACCGGAAGCGCCCGCCTTCGTTTTTCAGTTCAGTTTTACCTCGTAGCCATGTTTTTTGTTGTCTTCGATCTTGAATCTGTTTTTATCGTTGCATGGGCAATTGCTTTCCACGATTCGGGATGGGTGGGTTACATCGGTGTACTGGTCTTTATCCTCATACTTGCAGTAGTGCTTATTTATGAATGGAAAATAGGCGCGCTGGACTTTGGTCCAAACAACAAAAGGATATTAAAGGCATACAGGAAAAATTACAGAAAGAGTATCAATATATGAAGTCAACACCCATTTCTTCCGGCAATAAAGTAACAGTTAAACAGTCGGGCAGTTTTGAAGGTGCGCTGCAGAAAAGCATGGTTTTAAGCCGCCTGGAGGACCTGCTTGCATGGGGGCGCAAAAATTCCATGTGGCCCTTTAACTTCGGGCTCTCGTGCTGTTATGTTGAAATGGCAACAAGCCTTACTCCTAAATTCGACCTTGCGCGCTTCGGAGCCGAGGTAATACGCGGCACCCCGAGAGAAGCCGACCTGATGGTTGTAGCCGGAACGGTATTTATTAAAATGGCACCTATTATCAAACGCCTTTATGAACAGATGATGGAGCCCAGATGGGTCATCTCTATGGGATCGTGCGCAAATTCGGGAGGCATGTTCGACATCTACAGCGTTGTGCAGGGAGTAGATAAGTTCATGCCCGTGGATGTCTATGTGCAGGGATGCCCTCCCAGGCCCGATACCTTTATTGAAGGCCTTCTGCTCTTAAGAGATGCCGTGGGTAAAGAGGTGCGCCCCTTAAGCTGGGTAATCGGCCCTCAGGGCATAATAAAGCCGGAGAAGGGTTCATTAAAGGATCTGAAGCGCGAGGAAAGAATGAAAACCACGTTCCTGCGCCCGCCTGACGAAATATGAAATAAACAATGCTGGATAAATGAAACACGATTTTACAGTTATTGAAGAGCTGAAAACAAAGTTCGGCAATCTGGAACTCGTAGAACAGAAGACCGCAGACGGAATGCCTACACTCTGGGTCCCTAAGGAAAGTATTGCAGAGGTGCTGGGCTATCTTAAAAACGACGTTGCTAAGCCGTACAAAATGCTCTACGATCTTGCAGGTATCGATGAGCGCGAAAGAAAACACCGCGAGGGCCAGCCCATATGCGATTTTACGGTTATGTACCAGCTTATGTCCTTTGAACGCAACAGCGACATCCGCCTTAAAATAGCTCTTAAGGGAGAGTACCCAACTGCCCCAAGCGTAATAAGGGTTTTCCAGAATGCCAACTGGTACGAGCGCGAAACCTTCGACATGTTCGGCATTAAGTTCGACGGCCATCCTTTCTTAAAAAGAATCCTTATGCCCCCGTGGTGGGAAGGACACCCCCTTAGAAAAGAACACCCCGCACGCGCAACTGAAATGGGTCCTTTCCAAATGCCCGAGGATAAAAGCATTGAAGAACAGGAGGTCTACCAGTTTAAGCCTGAGGCCTGGGGACTTGTACGCTCCAGTGAAACAACAGACTTTATGTTCTTAAACCTGGGCCCGCAGCACCCGGGAACACATGGCGTTCTAAGACTCGTGCTTCAGCTCGACGGTGAAATAATTGTGGACATTGTTCCCGATATAGGCTTCCATCACCGCGGACAGGAAAAAATGGCGGAAAGACAGTCGTGGCATACATACCTGCCTTATACGGACAGGGTAGACTATCTGGCCGGAGTGGTAAACAACCTCGCTTACCTGAGCTCACTCGAGGAGCTTGGAAAAATTGAAATACCAGAACGCGCAAAGGTCATAAGAGTTATGCTCTGCGAAATCTTCCGCGTCTATAACCACCTCGTCTGGCTCGGTACATTTGCACAGGACGTGGGACAGCTTTCTCCGGTTTTCTATACATTTACCGACCGTGAAAAAGCACTCAGCATTATTGAGGCCGTAACCGGCTTCAGAATGCACCCCGGCTGGTTCAGAATTGGAGGCACCGCACAGGACCTGCCCAAAGGCTGGGATACTCTGGTTAAAAGTTTTCTGGACTATATGCCCCCGAGACTCAGAGAGTACGAAAAAATGGTGATGCGTAACCAGATATTTAAGGCCAGAACCGTTGGCGTCGGCCTTTTTAATATTGAAGAGGCAACTGAATGGGGAATTACCGGACCTAACCTGAGAGCCTGCGGCCTCGAGTGGGACCTTAGAAAAAAACGCCCCTTCTCAGGCTACGAACAGTTCGAATTTGACATACCAACAGCCGAAAACGGCGACTGCTACGGCCGCGCTCAGGTGAGAATGGAAGAAATGAGGCAGAGCCTCAGAATTATTGAACAGTGCCTGAATAATATGCCCGAGGGTTCCTATAAGTCAACTAACCCATTAACAACTCCCCCGCTTAAGGACAGGACAATGATGGATATTGAAACACTCATTAATCACTTCCTTAATGTGAGCTGGGGACCCGTAATGCCGCCCGGCGAATCGAGCGTTGCAATTGAAACCATAAAGGGAATTACAAGCTATTATCTCATCAGCGACGGCAGCACCGGCGCCTACAGGAACCATATACGCACCCCTTCATTTGCACATATGCAGATGGTCCCTTTTATGAGCCGAAGCTATACCATTGCCGACCTGATGGCAATACTGGGAAGCCTGGACTTTGTACTTGCAGATGTCGACAGATAAAAGAGGATATAATGCTGAGTGAAGAAGAAAAAAAAGAGATCGAGGAGGAATTCAAACTCTATCCTCATAAAAAAGCCGCTACAATTGAGGCTATGAAAGTAGTGCAGAAACACCGCGGCTGGGTCTCAGATGAAAGCCTGAAGGACCTGGCCGAAATGCTGGAAGTCTCAACCGAAGACCTCGACGGCGTGGCTACATTTTATAACCTCATATTCCGCAGACCTACGGGCAGGCACGTAATTCTGCTCTGCAACAGCATCAGCTGCTACATAATGGGTTATAATGAAATCTATCAGGCTCTTTCAAACGTACTTGGAATTAAATTCGGTGAGACGAGTTCAGACGGAAGATTTACTCTTCTGCCCGTCCCCTGTCTCGGAACGTGCGACCATGCCCCTGCTATGATGATAGATAAAAACCTGCACAGGGACCTGACGCCTGAAAATTTAGGGAAGATTCTGGAAGTGTACGCCTGAAAAGTACACAGATAAAAAGTATACAAACCAGGAAAGGATACAGGTAGGGATATAAATGGAACAACCTTTGACTCAACACATCCGCAGCGACGGAGCTCCTATATACCTGAAGGAATATGAACAGACCGGCGGCTACCAGGCTCTCCGTAAGTCAATCGGCATGCAGCCTAAAGAGATTATGGACCAGGTGAAGGATTCGGGCTTGAGAGGACGCGGCGGAGCCGGATTCCCTACAGGTATGAAGTGGAGCTTCGTTCCTATGGGCGATAATGCCCCGCACCCTAAATACCTGGTCGCTAACGGCGATGAGATGGAACCCGGAACATTCAAAGACCGCCTGCTTATTGAGGGAAATCCGCATCAGCTCATTGAAGGCATGATAATAAGCGCCTTTGCAATCCAGGCCGACGTGTCCTACATATTTCTAAGAGGCGAATATACCGAAGGCGCTGAGATTCTTAAGAAGGCACTCGCAGAGGCATATGAGGCCGGATACATCGGGAAGAATATACTCGGCTCGCCTTACAGCCTTGAGATGTATCTGCATACCAGCGTGGGACGCTATATGTGCGGCGAGGAAACCGGACTTCTGAATGCCCT
>JBLNAZ010000133.1:0-3738 GCA_050259615.1 Syntrophomonadaceae bacterium
CGAGATCTACAAGCATTACGACGAGGAAGAAGATGTGATCTCAAAGCTGAACTATTATGCCACCACGGTAAACATTGTGCTCGATTCCATGGAAAGCATTTTTGCCAGAGAATCCAACAGCCGAAACCGCAGGGTTCATGAGATGATTGATCCCTACCTGAACGGGATTAAAAAAGAACTTTCACTTTCCCAGAAGTCAATTTTAATGATAAATTCCCTCCCCGGGGTTACAAGCACCCTGGTGGGTATGAGAAGCCAGAAGTATGTGGATGATGTCATCGGCTCAATTGAAACGCCCTACAGTCCGAAGGCCGTAGATTTCTGGAAGGATGAAATGAAAGACTGACAACCAACATTTACCTTATAAATTAAACTGCGGTTAAATATGGATATTTCTGAGTTCCTTGCAAAACCGGGTTCTGCAGTAAAACTGAAGGACCACAAGACAAACAACACCGGCGGCTATAAATCCAAAAAGAACGCCGAAAAAAAGCTTGCAGAAAATATTATAAAAATGGATGAGCTGCAGGCTAAACTGTATGCACAGGACAGGTATGCTCTTCTGCTGGTATTTCAGGCAATGGATGGCGGCGGCAAAGACAGCGCCATAAAACACGTTATGACGGGGCTTAATCCGCAGGGGACACAGGTCTTCAGCTTTAAGCAGCCTTCAAAAGAGGAGCTGGATCACGGATTTCTGTGGAGAATCAGTAAAGCCCTCCCTGAAAAAGGAAGAATAGGAATTTTCAACCGCTCGCACTATGAAGAGGTACTGGTTGTAAAGGTGCACAACCTGGTAAAAAATGAAAGGCTGCCTGAATGGGTTCTCAAAGATGACATCTGGAAAATGCGCTACAGGCAGATTAACGATTTTGAACGCTACCTTTTTGAGACCGGCACTTACGTTGTTAAGTTCTTTCTCCATATATCAAAAGATGAGCAGAAGAAGAGGTTTCTTAAAAGAATAGAGGATCCGGCAAAAAACTGGAAGATAACGGAAGAGGATATTACCGAACGGCAGTACTGGAACGATTATCAGAAGTGCTATGAAGAGGCGATATCGGAGACCAGCAAGAAATTTGCGCCGTGGTACATTATTCCCGGCGATAAAAAATGGTTTGCGCACCTTGCAATTTCTGAAATAATAGTGCAGACGATGGACTCCATGGGCATCTCGTTTCCGAAGGTCAAAGGAGAGCAGCTTGCAGCTCTCGGCACGATTAAGGATAAATTATCACAAGAATGATATATGAAAAGTTTTAATAAGTTTATTTTTCCCGCACTGCTTGCGCCCGCACTCATGCTCTTCGGGTGCAAAGATAAAATGCCCGTAAAAGACGACCTTTCGGGCGCGCGTTATGACCTTCTGACGCAGGACAGCACCAGCGTCAGTTTCCCGCAGGATATGAAAGGCCGGGTTGTTATACTCGGCCTTATTTTTACTCACTGCCCAGATATATGTCCTCTCATCACAAACAATATGGAGCGCATACAGCAGGAAGCAAAAAAAGAGAACATAGGTGATGTGGCCTTTGTATCTATTAGTTTTGATCCCTTAAGGGATAAGCCTTCTGTTCTGAAGGAGTACGCGGATGTAAGAGAAATTGACATGAAGAACTGGACTTTCCTCACCGGCAGGCAGGGTGAAATAGACTCATTGAAAAAGCAGCTCCATTACGTGGCAATTGCAGGGGATACGACATATTCGGAAACAGGGGAACCTTCTTACTTTTTTGTTCATACAGACAGGATAACCCTGATGGATAAAGAGGGCAGAATAAGGCAGGAATACAAGGGAAGTAAAGTAAACGTTGAAGAGGTAATGAAAGACATAAAGACTCTGGCCGATTAAGAATGCTAACAATTACTTAAGCAGGAGGTTCACGTGTTTATTTTTGTTGTGCTCATGATGGCGCTTCCTTTTATGCAGCAGAACGGCATTGAAATTAAGGATGCCTGGATAAGGCCCGGCGCAAAGGATATGAATACAGCCCTTTATTTTGAAATTTTTAATCACACCGATAAGGCCGATACATTATATGATGTAAAATCCAGTCTTGCGCAGAAAGTGGAGGTTCATGAGACCTATATGAAAGGCGACATGATGGGAATGCGCCCCGTAAAGGCGGCTGCAGTTGAGGCAAACTCCGGTTTTAAATTCCAGCCGGGAGGCCACCATGTAATGTTCATAAATCTCAGGAAGAGTCTCAAGAAAGGATCTTCAGGCGAAGTCACGCTTTATTTCAGGCATGCAGGCGAAATAAAAATTAAACCGGAAGTCAGAAAATAAGCCGTTAAAAACCCGCGGCCTGATGGTGAAAAGCCTTTTTCTAATTGCTGATTTATTTCTTTTGTATTTTACTTATTCCTATAATTATTTAGATTTGCCGTATTATTCTAAGCAACTGTTCTTAACCTGGCATTTCAGGAAAAAATATAAAAGGAAAACGTTGTGACGACATTAGAAGCTACTACTGCATCAGAAGGCACGCAGGAAAAAAGGGTTGAAGTCCCCGCAAAAAAAGCACGCATCGCTTCAATTGACGCATTCCGCGGCTTTACTGTTTTGTCCATGATTTTTGTAATTCAGGTGGCCGGATATACCAACCTGCCTTTTACGCAGTCATGGTTCGGAAGCGCACCAGTCTCACAGTTCCATCATGCAGGCGATGCTGTTGGAAACATCAACGGTGCAGGACTGACATTTACAGATCTGGTTGCCCCCTTCTTTGTTTTTATTGTAGGCATGGTATTGCCCTTAAGCAAGCGCAAGCGCGGAGGGGAGTTCTGGAAGCACGTTGGTACGAGGACGTTCCTTCTGATTGCCTTAGGAGTTTTATATATATCCTTAATTCTTAATCTTTCTTACTGGTGGGGCATACTTCAGGCAATTGGAATAGCTTATTTTATGGGTGCTACGCTCATGCTCCTGGAGCCCAAATGGCGCTGGGCGGTTGTGGTTTTAATTGCAGTTTTCCACCAGGTAATGTCGCTTAACTTCTCATGGTGGCTGACGCTTGGAGACGCAGCAAAGCCTTTTCTTACAATTACAAATCCCGCGGGTGACCCGCTGCGTCCTTTAACCGTGCACTGCACCCCGTGGGCTTCAATATCCTACGGTTTAATTACAGTAATAGGTACTTTCCTTGGAGAAGCCGTTCTTACGAGGGAGCCGCGGAAAATAATCAGGCAGTCGCTTATTATGGGCTCTGTTCTGTGCGCTGCAGGCTATGCTCTTCATCTTTATCAGTGGCCGGTTTTTGCGATGAATAAGCCTAACGTTTCTGTGTCGTATGCAATTTTTACTTCAGGCGCCGCCTCATTTACTTTTCTAATTTTTTATCTCATAATGGACGTGTGGAAAGTTCAGAAGTGGGCCTGGCCTTTTATGGTTTTCGGCTCCAACGCACTTTTAGGATACTTCCTGCAGCCGATTGTAAGAATTTTTCTTTTTGCTTTGGGCTTTAAGCCCTTTTTCTCGGGGCATTCGGGCTGGGATGGAATGCTGTTCGGCCTGATCTGGACGGCAATTATATGGGTAGTGCTCCTCTGGTGCAATAAGCGCAATATTTACTGGAAGATTTAGAGAAATTCATAAAAACAACGGAGAAGCAGTGATTAGAGACTTAATACTGAAAAACCGCACATACAGAAGATATTATCAGGATGAACCGGTAAGCCGGCAGACGCTGACAGAACTAATTGACCTGGCCCGCCTTTCGGCTTCAGCCAGCAATC
>JBLNAZ010000134.1:0-3844 GCA_050259615.1 Syntrophomonadaceae bacterium
GTCCGCCTTGGCAAAAGGCTCCTGTTTTGAAGTCAGGCGCGAATATGCAAGCAGGTCCTGCACGAGCGCATGCATTCTTCTTGATCCGTCGCCAAGGAAAAACAGGCTTTTGCGGCCCCTATCATCGAGTCTGCCTTCGAGCTGTTTTTCGAGCAATTTGGTATAAACAGAAATCATTCTGATAGGTTCCTGGAGGTCGTGCGATGCAACATAGGCAAACTGTTCCAGTTCGGCGTTGGAGCGTTCCAGTTCCCTCAGGGTTTTTAAGAGCAGATCTTCAGTCTGTCTGCGCATTTCAATTTCGGCGTTCAGTTTCTGGTTTATTACCTGAAGTTCAATATTTTTTTCCAGAAGCGATTCTTCCCTTTTCTCAATTTCAAGTATCTGGGTTAACGTTCTGTTTATCTCAGCCGCGGCGGCATCGGGGCCGAGGTAATCTTCGGGAGGAACGTATTTATAATTTCTGCAGTAGGTGCCTTTATAGATGATAATGGGATGAGTATAAAGCACGTGGCGTATCATTTCGGGGCTGAAGCGGTTCATATTATACTGGCATATTGCAACCGCGTCGAGCTCGTCGTAAATCCTGTTCACATCCGATTCATATTCCATCAGGCGTTCAACACCGGGATCGCCGGCAAGAGCCCACGTCATTTCGCCCGTAATTCTGAAGGCCTTATAGCCTTCTTTTTTTGCGGTTTGTATACTTTTCTTAATTGCCTCAAACATATATTCGGGAGAAAAGCAGCCGTTCGAAAGGTAAGCTTTTGTTTTATCAATTATAGTAAAAGCGCCGGTTTGCAGATAATGTTTAAGACCGGGGATGTCTTTTTCGAGCAGAGAGGTTACATCCTCAACAGTGTTTTCATCGGCCACATAAAGGCACTTTTCGTTATTTTCAAGGCCGTACTTTATATAGGGGGAAATTACGGCAAACTGTTCATCGCGGTTTTCATAAATTGAGCATGTATGATCGTGAACTTTTATATGCTTTACTGCATTGGCAACTTTTTCAAGATAAACGGGCGAATTATAAAACATTGCTTCTCCTTACAGAAAATTAGTTGCGGCGTCTTCCTTTCAGGAATTAACCAGGAGCTCTCATTTTGCGAAGTAAAGATAAACTAAATTATTTCCCGCGGAAATGCAACTTTTTATTCCCCATGAGTTTCGTATGCTGCAATGTTTCTGATCATGCCGTTGAAGATAAAGTAATGCCAGGGAAGGAGGGTGTACCAGTATAATCTTCCCGCCAGGCCCCGGGGGCGGAAGGTTGCGGTCTGGTTCAGATAATAATCCTCTCCCTTCTGTGAGATTGAAAATTCGAGCCAAGCCTCGCCCGGGAGCTTCATTTCGGCATATAAAAGAAGTCTCATTCTCAGTCTGTCTGCAACCAGCACGCGCCAGAAGTCGAGAGTATCGCCCGGGTTAAGTTCTGTATTATTTGTGCGTCCGCGTCTCAGGCCCACGCCTCCAATCAGCTTGTCAAAAAATCCCCTTATATCCCACAGCAGATCGGCATAATACCAGCCGCGAGTGCCGCCGATGGACCAGATGTTTTTAATTACCCTTTCCGGATTTCCGTTTATCCTGAGCTGTTTTTTATCCGTATAGCAGCCGAACTCGGGAATTGTGAGGTGATCGGTAATTAGGAAATGATTTCTGCCGTAATTAAACGCGTCCTTCCAGCTCGATGCAACAGAATCCTGCTCAATTTTACCAAATGCAAGCTTCACGGCCTCTTTGTAAGGCAGAAGTTTAATTTTAAGCATGTCCGCAAGTTCATTCGGCTTTCCAATAACTTCAACTTTCATGCTTTCAACCAGATTTACAGCCAGGCGGTAGGATACGGCGGTTACAAAATACAGCCAGTAGGATGATAATCTCGGGGTCATTACGGGAACTGTAATTATGTATCTTTTTAGTCCCCTTACTTCAGCAAACTGCAGAAGCATTTCCTTATAGGAAAGAACGTCGGGGCCCACTATATCAAAATGCCTTCCGTATGTAACAGGGTTCAGCAGAACGCCGGTCAGGTATTCAAGAACATTTCTAATTGCAATGGGCTGGCTTTTGGTATTAACCCACTTAGGAGTTATCATTACGGGGAGCTTTTCAACCAGGTCGCGCATAATTTCAAACGAGGCGCTGCCCGAACCTATAATTATTCCGGCTCTTAGGACTGTAAGCGGTATGCCTGAGGTTTTAAGGACTTCCTCCACATTCTTTCTGGAAATAAGGTGAGGCGACAGTTTCTTTTCGTTTGTTATTCCGCTTAAGAAAATTATCTGTCCGGCAGAAGAGTTCTTAATAAACCGTATGAAATTTTCAGCCGACTTTTTCTCCAGATCCTGGAAGCTTCCTTTTTCGGTGCTCATTGAGTGGATGAGGTAGAATGCGGCGTCGTAGTCCACAGGTGTGGTTTCAGTCTCCGGGAGGTCAAGAAAATCAATTTCCAGAACGTGCAGTCTGCCCGGTTCGTTAGGGGATGTACGGTAGCGGAAGCGGTTTTTGTCCCTCACGCAGCAGTAGACCTCATGCCCCTGTGTAAGCAATAAAGGCAGCAATCTTCTGCCGATATAGCCATTTGCTCCGGTAAGAAGAATTTTCATTTTTCAGGTCAGCTTAATATTGTATTTGAAATTAATGTAAGCTAAAGGGGCATTAATGGAAATGCAACTATTTTGCAACGGGAGCCGGATTATTTTATAATCTGTTAGGATGCCCGGCTGCGGAATTGGATTCCGGAATAAGGCAGCAAAGCGGAATAATTTCCGTTTGGAGTTACGGGCAAAAAAAATCCCGTACAGGGCTGACCCCGTACAGGATTATGCGCATGAACTTTCTTTTCTTACAATTAATGTTTATTTGCAGGTACCGCTATTTTCAATTTTCACTTACGATAATCATTAACTGAATTGAGTAATTAGTTTTCCCGTTTAATATATTCCCATTATTATCAGCATCCGCCTACTACACGCTTTACAACTGTTTTTGTTACTCCGGAGTTTTTCTTTGCCTCTTCAATGAGAGCCGGAATCACTTTCCTTGCCCTGGTTCTGAAGCGGAATGTATCCATCTCCTGCCTGCTGCCTGGAGTGCTGAGCGTATCGAAATCGAGTATCTGATTTTTGAAATTGCTTAAGCCGCCTTCAAGCACCCTGATGTTTTCAAAGCCGAGCTCCTGTGCGGCAACGGCCATTTTCCTTGCCGTCAGCTCATCATCTGCCGTAAAGATAGTCATCCGGCCCTTTAAGAGAAGGGGCTTTGAAGGCTCCTTTTCAAAGAGGTTTCCGGCCTTGAAGGGTACGGATTTAGGAAGGTGGAATTTCGTAAATTCCACGGGGTTCCTGAAATCAAATATCTGCAGGTTGTTTTCCTTATCCATTATCCTGAAGGCAAGTTCGTCGGGTGTAATTTTACTTATGTTATGCTGATTCAGGAATTCCTTATTCTCAACTTTTTCAAGAATCGATTCTTCCCTCTCAGGAAGCATGAATGAAGAGAGTGCAATGGCCGATCCGACTACAGCAAGGCTTACGTAATAAGGAGTAAGCTTTATGGCAGGCTTCTTAACGCCGTTTACCTTATTTTCAATTATTGAGGTAAACCAGAATGCAAAAAGCGCCATAGCAGTAAGGAGGAATGCAAAGAGCCCCTGCGACATGTTAAGAGTATTAAAGATCTGCACGTTTCCCCAGTTCTGGGCCTTATAGAGGCCTTCAAACATCGGGTAGCCTTCGGCAAAGACAAGAACACCCAGGAATGAACCTGCCACAAAGATCATGGCATCAATTTTTCCAATTGCCATGGCACACAGGCTTGTACCCGGACAGAAGCCGCC
>JBLNAZ010000135.1:0-61187 GCA_050259615.1 Syntrophomonadaceae bacterium
CCGGCGTAAGAAAGGCTTTAGCGGACGCAGAAAGTTCAGACATAATTATTAAGGCCAGCGGCGTGGGGATTTTTGACGAGCTGCTGGAAAAGGAGGTGCTTAACTTAAGGCACGAAGGATCACTTATTATATTCTGGGATGTGGATGCCCCGGCAACCCTGGACCGCGTGCAGAGTAACCCAAAGGACGCCTTCAGGGAGCTGATTCCTCAGTATGATTTAATTCTAACCTACGGCGGAGGCGACCCGGTTGTAGAGGCATACAAGGCGCTTGGCGCAAGAAAGTGCGTGCCCGTTTATAACGCGCTCGATCCTTCAACCCACTTCCCCGTTCCACCTGAGGAAAAATTCAAGGGCAAGCTGGGTTTCCTTGGCAACCGCATGCCCGACCGTGAAATGAGAGTATGGGAGTTTTTCCTTAAACCCGCCCAGATGATGCCTAAGGAGCATTTTATTCTTGGCGGAAGCGGATGGCGCGAGTGGGCGCCTGATGTTCCGAACGTAGACTTCCTCGGGCACCTTTACACAAAAGACCACAACGCTTTCAACTGCTCGCCGGATGCTGTTCTTAATATAAGCCGCGAGAGCATGGCACGTTACGGATTCTCTCCTGCAACCAGGATATTTGAGGCTGCAGGAGCCGGTGCATGCATCATTACAGACAAGTGGGAAGGAATTGAGCTTTTCCTGGAGCCGGGAAAAGAGATACTTGTTGCCGAAAGCGGCGAAGGAGTGGTTAACATATTAAAAGAACTGGATGCAAAGACGTCAAAAAAAATAGGACAGGCTGCAATGGAAAGAGTTCTTAAGGAACATACATATTCACACAGGGCGTCGCAGCTTGAAAGCCTCCTTCTTGAAGCACCTGAAGAAAAAAAGGAGGCCAAAAGATGAGTACCCGTGAGCTTGATATTGTTATACTCGGCCTTTCAATAACTTCTGCCTGGGGTAATGGGCATGCGACAACTTACCGCGGACTCATAAGGGAGCTTGAAGCAAGAGGTCATAAAGTGCTTTTTCTTGAACGCGACCTCCCCTGGTACGCTTCTAACCGCGATATGCCAGTTCCGCCTTTCGGATGTACCAGAATATATTCGGGCATGGAAGAATTAAAAGAACTTTATACAAGTGACATAAAAAAGGCCGATATAGTAGTTGTTGGCTCCTACGTTCCTGAAGGGGTAAACGTGGGCAAATGGGTCAACCTTACAGCATCCCATACGGCCTTCTACGACATTGATACTCCTGTTACACTCTCTAAGCTTGAACGGGGCGACTATGAATATATTTCTCCTGAGCTGATTCCGCAGTACGACCTCTATCTTTCCTTTACAGGAGGCCCCACGCTCCGCCGCCTGGAAAAGGATTTCGGCTCCCCCATGGCAAGGGCTCTTTACTGCTCGGTTGATCCTGAGAAGTATTATCCTGAAAACCAGACTATTAAGTACGACCTTGGTTATCTGGGCACCTACAGCGACGACCGCCAGCCTGTTCTGGAACACCTGATGCTTTCTTCGGCAAGAGAGTGGAAACAAGGACGCTTTATTGTTGCGGGCCCCCAGTATCCTGAAAGTATTTTGTGGCCTGAGAACGTGGAGAGGATCTATCACCTGAACCCCTCGGAACACAGAAAGTTTTATAATTCACAGCGCTTTACGCTTAATATTACGCGTGCAGATATGATTAAGGCGGGCTATTCACCGAGCGTAAGACTATTTGAGGCCGCTGCCTGCAGGACGCCTATAATCAGCGACTACTGGGAAGGGCTTGATACCATACTGACTCCGGATAAGGAAGTACTCCTCAGCCGGTCGCCACAGGACACTTTGAAATACCTGAAAAATTTTCCTGAAGAAGAACGGATAAAGATTGGCGAACACGCAAGAACGCGTGTCCTTCAGGCCCATACTGCAGCACACAGGGCCGGGGAACTTGAAAATTATATTATACAAATGCTTGAGGCTAAAAAGAAACATGCAGGATAAATTTGTCCAGGAGAAATTGGTGATAAGATGAATAAAATGGAACAAACGGGCGAGACGCTGGAAACTTACATCAGTAATCCTAAGACTCCCCTTGAAAGAAAAATATTTAACATAGGTCCCTGGTTTCATAACCTGCACCTGCCCGATGGAACACAGACCGCACCAAACCACCCTTTGGGCGACTTCCCGTACTTTAAATGGAAGAAAATTGCGGAGGCAATCCCGAAAAGCCTGAAAGGCTGGAAGGTGCTGGACATCGGATGCAATGCCGGCTTCTACAGCTTTGAACTTGCGAAACGGGGTGCCCATGTGACGGGCATTGACCTGGATGAACACTACCTCAGGCAGGCACGCTGGGCAGCCAGACAGTACGGACTTGAAGGCCGCGTGAGGTTCAGAAAAATGCAGATCTACGACCTCGCACATTCAACCGCTACATACGACATGGTTGTCTTTATGGGAGTGTTTTATCACCTGCGCTATCCCCTCCTTGCCCTCGACATTGTGGCGCAGAAATTTAAGAAGCTGATGCTGTTCCAGACGCTTACAATGCCGGGCGAGGAAGTAATGGAGCCGATAGAAGACCTGCCAATTGAAAAAAGAGACTTAATGCTGGAATCAGGCTGGCCCAAAATGGCTTTTATTGAAAACAGCCTTGCCGGAGATAATACAAACTGGTGGGCACCAAACCATGCTGCAGTTGAAGCTATGCTCCGCTCAGGCGGACTTAAAATTCTCAGGCGTCCCGATCATGAGGTATACCTCTGCACACATTCGGATATTGATGAAATCGGAACTTATGAACCTGAGGAATTAAACTCGGCAGCAAAAATTGTCAGCCGCATGAATATTGATTAATACTTTGCCCGTTAAAAACGGGAAATGGACTTTTGAAAGGAGTTTTGATGATAGAAGCTATTAAGTTCTGGAACGAGCCGAATAACCTCTCGCACTGGGATTTTCAGATAGATCCCCAATGGAAGGAATTCAGCTATATGATAAAGCTCGCTGCTGATTCTGTAAAAAGTCTCGCTCCGGATTTGAAACTGGTTCTTGGAGGAATTTCACCCATAGATCCGTTATTTATTCAGCTATTAAAAACTCATGGACTTCTGGATTCACTTGATGCTGTTGCAATACACGGCTTTCCTTTGGACTGGAACCACTGGCCGATAAATGACTGGCCAAAGAAGATCGGGGAAATTGAGTCTGTTTCGGGGCTTCCGGTCTGGGTTACCGAGGTGGGCGTGTCTTCATTCGGAGCCGATGAGGTGCAGGTATTCGGACTTAACAGAACAACCGAGCTTCTGCTTAACCGTGCAGAACGCGTGTACTGGTACAGCCTGCTCGATCTTCCCCCAACCTGGGAGGCTACTACAAGACATAAAGAAAGTGAAGGCAGCGCATACTACAGGCATTTTTATATGGGGCTAATAAGAGCCGACGGAACTCCGAAGCCAGCAGTGGAATATTTCAATCCGGATATGGGAATCTGCCAATGGATACATTTTGAAGACCACAGGCTCGATGAGATAATTTACTGGCTCAGAAAACTGAAGGTAAAAAAATTAAGAACAGGCATAAGCTGGGCAGACTGGTTCCGCCCCAATGCGCTCGAATGGTTCGACAGGCAGATGAAAGCAATCAGCGAATTTGATACAACAATTACTTTGTGCTTTACTCCCCCTTCGCGCGGAAAAAGACCTCACCATACAAGCCCCCCTGAGGATCCGGGCGAGTTCGCATATTTTGCCGAAGAAGTGGTAAAGCGCTATGTACTGCACGACAGGGCCCCGGCTGATGAATCCACGGGACGGGACCTGCAGGGAAATTAGGGAAGGCAGTGTTAAGACAGAGGTTTTAGAATAAAGGAATTTCAGGCTCATTATGAAAATTGTAATATTCGGACTTACAATCAGCTCCTCCTGGGGTAACGGACATGCCACCATCTGGCGAGGGCTGTGCCATGCAATGATAAGGCGCGGCTATGATATCACCTTCTTTGAACGCGACGTGCCTTATTATTCGGCTCACAGGGACCTGAGTGAAATTCCCGGCATGCAGATAATCCTCTACCCGGAGTGGGAGAATATTAAATCTTCGGCTGAAGAGGAGCTGAAAAACGCCGACATAGGCATGGTTACTTCATACTGCCCCGACGCACTTCAGGCAGGAGAGATTGTCCTTAATTCAGGCTGCTCTCTTAAAGTATTCTACGACCTGGATACCCCGGTTACATTAAAATGCCTGGAGAAGGGGCAGCCTGTAGCTTATGTAGGTCCGCGCGGCTTCCAGGATTACGATCTTGTACTCAGTTATACCGGCGGCATTGCACTTGAAGAGCTCAGGACAAAACTTAAGGCGAAGAAAACAGCTCCCCTTTACGGAAGTGCCGATCCTGAGACTCACAAATCAGTTGCCGCAGTTGAGAAGTACAGGTGCGATCTTTCATATCTCGGCACATACGCCGAAGACCGACAGGAGGCGCTCGTAAAGTATTTTATTGAGCCCGCCCGAATGATGCCCGGCAAGCGTTTTATAATCGGAGGCTCGCAGTATCCAGGGATCTTCCCGTGGCGTGATAACATCTGGTACCTTGCGCACATTGCGCCGCCCGATCATCCGGCATTCTACTCATCTTCCCACTTCACGCTAAACATCACGCGCGGTGCCATGGCCGAAATGGGCTATTGCCCTTCAGGAAGGCTTTTTGAAGCTGCTTCATGCGGTGTTCCTTTAATAAGCGACAGCTGGCCTGGGCTTGAGAATTTCTTTACTCCGGGAAAAGAAATAATAACTGTTAGCAGTTCCGAAGACGTTGTCGGGGCAATGATGATGCCTGAAGAGGAAAGACAAAGAATTATACGTGAAGCAAGAGAGCGCGTTCTCAGTGAACATACACCGCAGCAGAGGCTTAGCGAGCTGGAGAAAATTCTCGAGGAAAACTACATCACAAACAACAGAAAGGAGAATTGATATGTGGGGTATAATTCCGGCAGCAGGTTCAGGAAGCAGAATTCAGCCTCTTGCTTTCTCAAAAGAGCTCCTGCCTGTCGGCAGCAGGCTCGACGGGCAGATGGAAAGGCCCCGCGCTGTAAGTGAATATCTGGTGGATAGGATGATTACCGCAGGCGCTACAAAGATCTGTGTTGTGATCTCACCTGGTAAGTCAGACATAATGGAATACTACGGTCAGGGCACCTCTACAGTTCATTTCTGCTACACCGTTCAGCAGTATCCCGCTGGACTTTGCGACGCAATTTTCAGCGCGCTTCCTTTTATCGGGAAAAATGAAAGCGTACTGATTGGGCTTCCGGATACCATCTGGTTTCCCGAAGAAGGGCTCTGCAATCTTCCAGAGGATAAACTCTCATTCCTCCTCTTCCCCGTTGAACATCCCGAATTCTTTGATGCCGTAATAACAGACGATAATGAAAATGTCATGAGGATCGAAGTAAAACAGAAAGGCGCCCATTCGAACTGGATATGGGGCGCATTCAAAATGCCCGGTAGCGTTCTTCATGAACTAAACCGCCTTTGGCTCGAAAGGGAGAAAAAAGACGAGTACATGGGTACACTCGTTAATGCTTACATCAGCCTTGGCGGAAATGTAAAAGGCTTCAGGAAGGGACAGTCGTATGTTGACGTTGGAACGCTTAACGGGTACCGTGAGGCTATAAACCTTCTTTATTTAAAACAGAAAGTTGTATTGGAGTAAAACAACAATTAAGAGCTTATTATGAATACTACATTTAATTCCGGTATTTACAGCAGCAGCAGCCCGGCCTCCGACGTGCTGGAATTCTTTTGCGGCAGCGAAGAGATACTCCTGAAAACCCTCATCATTGCAGCACACCCGGACGATGAGGTCATCGGGGCTTCCAGCAGGCTGCCTCTTCTTAAAGATCCCTATATTGCCCATACTACAGACGGAGCACCTAGAAACCTGCTCGATGCCAGGGCGGCAGGCTTTGACACCAGCAGCTCATACGCCGGAGCCAGGCGGCAGGAACTCCTTAACGCACTTGAAATTGCGGGCATTCCCGCCAACAGGTGCCTGGAACTAGGCTTTAAGGATCAGGAGAGCTCATTCAACCTTATATCCCTTTCTGAAAGACTGGAGACACTCTTAAGGGAATTGCGCCCCGATATCATACTGACGCATGCCTACGAAGGAGGTCACCCCGATCACGACTCTACTGCCTTTGCAGTCCACATGGCAGCATCTTCAATTTACGGCAAGGGATTTGTCCCTCCCATTCTGATTGAATTTACTTCTTACCACGACATTCACGGTGAAATCAGAACCTCGGAGTTTCTTTCGGGTATGGATGCAAGAACATGCACAATTTTACTTTCTGAACAAGAGAGGGCAGCGAAAAAGAGAATGCTCGACTGTTTCCTTACCCAGAAAAATGTGCTTTCAGTTTTCAACATCGAAAAGGAAGCTTTCCGCTTTTCCCCCTTTTATGATTTTACGAAACCGCCGCATGAAGGCATGCTTTATTACGAGCATTTTGACTGGGGTATAACGGGAGACAACTGGAGAAGACTTGCCGGCGAGGCACTGGATATATTAAACAGGTAAGCTAAACTGTGATAATGAAACCCTCAAGTAGACTTAATATATTAAGTGTTGCTTTTCCTTTTGCCCCTGTAAGGACCGATACTGCAGGGGGAGCCGAGCAGGTGCTGGCAATGATTGATGAAGCCCTGGCTGAAGCCGGACATAACTCAACTGTTGTTGCATGTGAAGGTTCCAGCGTAAAAGGAAGGCTTATCAAAACTCCCGGCGTGCATGGTTCAATTGATCCAATGACTACGGGGTTCTTCGCAGAAAAGCACCTTGCTGCAATCAGGCAGGCGCTTGAGAATCAGCAGATTGACCTCATACATATGCACGGTATTGATTTTGCGCAGTATTTACCTGATACAGATGTGCCCGTTCTTGTAACGCTTCACCTCCCATTATCATGGTACCCTCAGAATGTGCTTACAAATCCTCCCAAAGGTGTATACTTTAACTGCGTCTCCGCTTCGCAGTATGCAAGCCGTCCCGAAATGCCATCTTTGCTCGGCTTTATTAATAACGGAATCAGGCTCAAAGATTTCAGAGTTAAAGCAAGCAAACACAATTATGCACTCTCGCTGGGAAGGATATGCTGGGATAAAGGATACCATGCGGCACTTGACGCTGCCAAAAAAGCAGGCATCCCTCTAATAATTGCAGGCGAGCTTTTTCCCTATGAATACCATAAGGAATATTACAATAAAGAAATACTCCCAAGGTTAGACGGAAACGATTATAAATTCATCGGCGCGGTAGGCCTTGAAAAAAAGAAGCGGCTTTTGTCAGCAGCTAAATGCCTCCTTGTTCCCAGCATGGTCCCCGAGACCAGCTCGCTTGTAGCCATGGAGGCTCTTGCATGCGGAACGCCCGTAATTGCATATGCTGCCGGAGCATTAACCGAAATAATTGAAGACGGAAAAACAGGATTCATTGTAAACAGTGTAGATGAAATGGCAGAAGCAATAAAACTTGCAGATTCAATTGATCGCGATGTATGCATCAAAACAGCCCGCAGGAGATTCTCTGCAGAAAGGACAATAAAAGAGTACTTTGAACTTTACGAAAAAATAATATTTAGCTTCAGGGGAAAACCACTGAGAAAAACTTCAGAAAAAAGGATTCTTAATGGATGATACCTCAGTAACGTCTCTTCACGTAAGAGAGATAAAGAATATTGATGAACTTAATTCCATAAGGGATGAATGGGCAGAGCTTTATTCAGCTTCATTAAATGCAGTGCCGTTTCTGTCCCCTGCCTGGGTGATGCCATGGTGGAAATATTTCGGCAACAATCAGCTTTGGACATTAGCCGTATATAACCGCAGGATACTCGTGGGGCTTGCGCCAATGTACATTTATAATTACAAAAGCCAGAACGGGTACCTCAGGCAGGTCACTTTTTTGGGCACCGGAAATACAGACTCTATGGATATTCTCTGCAGGAAGGATTTTGAAGAAGAGTCGGTTAAACTGACAATGGATTTTTTAACCGGGTGCAAAGATTGCTGGGACGTGTGCGACTTTCAGGAGTTAAGAAGTTCGTCGCCTATCTTGAAGATAAAAGCCCCTGAAGGGTTCGAAGTTGCAATTCAAAATTCCGGGGTCCGCCCTGTTGTAAAACTCCCCGCTAATTTTCATGAATACTTATCCATGCTCCCCGTTTCATTCAGAAAAAACACACTGAGGGCACGAAGACAATTGACAGATTCAGGAACCATCAGTCTTCATCTTGCAACAGAAGAATATCTTGAGGAATATACCGGCTGGCTTTTCAGGCTTCATAATGCAAGCCGTCAGTTCAGGAATACGCCCGGGTTATTTGAAGATAATACGCTGCAGTATTTCCACAAAGAAGTTTCAAAAGAGTTCTTCTTAATCGGCATTCTGCGCCTTTATGTATTAAAACATAATGAAAGGATAATAGCCGCAGTCTATTCTTTTATAAAGAATAAAAGGTTATACTATTATATCGGCGGCTTTGAACCCGAAATGGCCAAATACAGTCCCGGCTCAGTCATACTCCTTGAAATTATTGAAAAGGCAATTACAGAAGGAGTAAGGGAATTTGATTTTTTAAGAGGAAGAGAAGATTATAAATATAAATGGAATGCTGAAGACAGAAATAACTACAGGCTGTTTATAAGGAAAATAAGTACTTCCTTGAAATAAGTTTTGCAGGATAGATATATGACAACTTTTTATTTAATGCGCCATGGCAATACAACCGCAGGCGATACAATTCCGGGAAGACTTCCGGGCGTGCATTTAAGTCCCGATGGCCGTGATCAGGCACTCCGCCTTGCCAAGGCGCTGGCTGAAGTTCCATTTGACGCAATTTTCTCAAGTCCTCTTGACAGGACAAGAGAAACTGCAGCACCTTTGTGCGAGCGTCAGAAAAAGGAAGCTCAGATTCTTGAAGACATAATTGAAATTGATTTCGGCGATTGGACGGGCAAAAGCTTCGAGGAGCTGGAGCCCGATGAAACCTGGAAGCAGTTCCATACCTTCCGCAGCGGAACACGCCCTCCTAATGGAGAACTAATGGTGGATGTGCAGAAAAGAATGGTGGACAAAATAGAAAGCCTGCGCCATGAGTACCCTCAGGGAGCCCTTGCTATTTTCAGCCACGGAGATCCAATTAAGGTTGCAATTGCGCACTATGCAGGAATACCGCTGGATTATATACTCCGTATTAAGATAAGCACCGGATCTTTCAGCGTTTTTTCTGTGGATGACTGGGGCCCAAAGATCCACTGCCTGAACCAGACGGGTGAACTCCCGGACCTTAAACCATTTTAGCATTAAACCAGTTTAGGCTTTATATGATTATTTACGGAGACAATAAGGAAGTAATAAATTTTAATGCCGGTCTCAGCCGGATTGAATCGCTGATTAACAGCCTGGAGTACGACGGCTTTTCAGATCATAACCATGCCGCAGAACTCCTCATCAGCACCGGGGAATTTGAAAGCGCGCTCGTGGACTATCTCTGTCCTGAAAACGATTTAATGGATGATCTGGCCAGCCTGTTAAGGAGACTTTCCGTGGCGGCAGGTCATATATTAATTAACACTTTGGATAATAATGCCGCGGAAGTAAAAAGGTGGAGCATTTCGATCAGGGAAAACTTGTCGGCATTAAAATATTATAATGTTTCTTCCCTTCTGACATATAATATTCCCGAGGGATATGCATTCTACTCGCTATATCCTGAAATGTACATAAATTCGGCAGATAACTTCTTCCATGAATTCCATCCTTCTGAAGCAACAGTAATTGGAATACGCAGCATTGGCACAAGCCTTTCAGCAGTTGTGGCGGCACGCCTGGAAGAATCAGGCTGCAGGGTTCTTTCGGTTACCCTGCGCCCAAGAGGTTTCTACTTTGACAGAACAATTGTTACCGGTATAGACCTGGAAGAAGAGTTAAAAAGCTTCCACCACGGATTCTATCTCATTGTTGATGAGGGACCGGGCCTGAGCGGATCATCTTTTACATCAGCTGCTGAAAAGCTGACATCTCTGGGTATAAGTGCTGAAAGAATAATTTTCTTCCCCGGATACCGTACTGACGGAAGTAATTTTGTGTCTGAAAAGTCCAGAGAAATCTGGAAGAGGCACAGGCAGTTTACTTCTGAATTTGAAAATGTAATTTCAGTAAAAAATCTTTTCCCGGAATTTACAGGACAGCAGGAACTTAAAGATATTTCAGCAGGCATGTGGCGCCCGGCTGTATTTAACAGTGCCGAAGAATACCCCCCTGTTTACTCCAATTTTGAACAAAGGAAATATCTCACAGCTGACATAAAATATTTCATCAAGTTTGCAGGATTAGGGCGTTATGGAAAGGACTTATTTCAAAGAGCCCGGGAGCTCTCTACCGAAGGGTTTTCGCCGGAAGTACAGGGATTCAATAACGGATTTATTTTAAGCAAGTTTGCTGACGGAAGGCCCTTAACATCTGCTGATGTAAACAGGGACCTGCTTGAAAGAGTAAGCCGTTACATTGCATTCCTGAGGAGATCCTTTCCGGCTCAATGCAGCAGATTGTATAATGAGGCTGAAGAAATGATCTCAGTAAACCTGATGAAAGGTTTAGGAGACGCGTGGGCAGAAAAGTTCAATAAGCTCAGTCCCGGCTTTAAGCCCTTATACAGCAGTTACGCTGCGGCTGTTGACGGAAGGATGCTCCCCTGGGAATGGATTCATAGCAGCAGCAGCTACATAAAGACGGATTCCATACATCATCACAAAGACCACTTTTTCCCGGGATGTCAGGATGCTGCATGGGATATTGCAGGTTTCTGCACGGAATTTTCATTAGGCAAAGAAGACGAACAATTTCTCATAAGCAGCTATTCGAAGCAAAGCGGCGACAATGAAATCAAAAGCCGTCTGCCCTTCTATTACATATTTTACAATGCCTTCCGCCTGGGGATGACATTATTCTCCGCCCAAATGTCCATGGAGCCGGAAAAACAAAAATTCAATTTACTTTCCAGCAAATACTCCGGTAACTTAAAAAACCTGCTAATGATGTAGGGCGAGCCGCCGCTCGCCCTATACTAACAAACAAAACACTTCTAAAAAGGGATTTTTTTAAGATTTTCAGCCCTGCATCTGATTGTTTTTTCCTTTTATGCCCTTATCCAATGTTGTACACCCGAAGTCAAGACTTTTAGATTTGACCGCAAAAAACGCTTAAGTTTCCAACATTTATGTCGAAAATACACATGAATGATGATTGTGAATTTTGTAATGATTGGATATACTTTGAATTTGAAAATATTGAATATTAAGAATGATAAATTAAGGTACTGGAACAAACTCCTCAGAGCACTTGCCTTTACGCGCGAATACCGGACGTTCCTTTTCCTCATATTAGGCTTAACCTTAGTTGTCGCCGCTGCAAACGCACTGGAGCCTTTGATTATGAAGTACATATTCGACAGGCTGGGCGGATCAACTACAACAAAAACTATTCTTGTTGGTGCGGGCCTTTTGCTTGGCCTCGGGCTGTTCCGCGATCTGATCGGGGGATTATCGAACTGGCTTAGCTGGCGTACAAGATTAAATATCCAGTACGGCCTTCTTGAGGCAACTGTTGCAAAACTTCACAGGCTTCCGGCTGAGGTGCACCGCAAGGAAGGAGTGGGCGCCATAATGACCCGCCTCGACCGCGGCATTACGGGCTTCATGTCGGCAATTACCGAAATTTCTTTTAACGTTCTGCCTGCTCTGACGTACCTCGTTCTTGCAATCGTTGTAATGATACAGCTCGACTGGCGACTTACAATACTAGTAGGCCTGTTTGCTCCCGTGCCCGCAATTATTGCCGCTTATGCAGCGCCCAAGCAGACTCAGCGCGAACAGAGCCTGCTGGACCGCTGGGTACGTATTTATTCCAGATTTAATGAAGTGCTTTCAGGCATTATAACCGTCAGAAGTTTTGCGATGGAAGACGCTGAAAAGCAGCGTTTCCTGGGAAACGTCAAAGACGCCAATGACCTTGTTGTAAGAGGTATCGGTTACGACTCAAGCGTCAGCATTGCGCAGAGCGTTACAATTACAGTTGCCAGAATTGCAGCTATTGGCTTTGGCGGATTGCTGGTGCTTAAAGGACAGGCAACGCTGGGAACACTGGTGGCTTTCATAAGCTACGTAGGCGGACTCTTCGGGCCCGTGCAGGGTCTTACGGGAATTTACCGTACCATAAGGACAGCCTCAGTTTCACTCGATCAGATATTTTCAATCCTGGATACAGAAGACTTCTTAAATGACAAGCCGGATGCAGTTGAGCTGAAAAACTGCCAGGGTGAAATAGCCTTTGAAGACGTAAATTTTAAGTACGGAAAATCCAATAACGAAATCTTAAAGGGTGTCGACCTTAAAGTTAAGCCCGGAGAAATGGTGGCAATTGTGGGACCCTCGGGCTCGGGAAAGACTACGCTTATGGCACTTCTAATGAGATTTTATGATCCTACAAGCGGAAGGATCACAATGGATGGAGTTGACCTGAAGGATTTGAAGCAGAACTGGCTGCGCAAGCAGATCGGCGTTGTTCTTCAGGATGCGCTTTTATTTAATGAATCCATTAAAAATAACATAGCATACGGACGCCCCAACGCTTCGCAGGCTGAAATTGAAGCCGCTGCAAAAGCAGCCAATGCCCATGATTTTATCATGAAGCTTGAAAACGGTTATGATACAGTTGCCGGGGAACGCGGCAGCCGGCTTTCAGGCGGTGAACGCCAGAGAATTGCAATTGCAAGAGCTTTGCTGAAAGACGCTCCTGTTTTAATACTTGACGAGGCAACTTCGGCTCTGGATGCTGAACTGGAAGCCCTGGTACAGGAGGCTTTGGACAGGCTGGTTAAAGGACGCACTACATTTGTTATTGCTCACAGGCTTTCTACAGTTGTAAATGCCGATAGAATTCTGGTTTTGAGGAACGGACGCATTGTTGAGGAAGGCTGCCACAGGGATCTTTTATCTGCAACCGGCTATTACGCTTCACTCGTTGAAAAACAGATGAAAGGACTTGCAGTTAATTAATGCTTAATGCTGAATGCAGGAAAAATATTTTTTCATTAAGCATTCAACATTAAGCATTTATTCATCAGATTTTGCCGCCCAGGATGTCCCCGTTACCGTCATCCATATCCCTGTCGTGGGGATTATTAGGTTCAGACTCGTGTATTTTGTTTTTATCCTGGTTCATTTTATTGCCCTTGCGCATATTCTTCTGATGATGCTGCTGATCATCCTTAACATTGCGTTTCTTGTTCATCTTATCCTTCTTTCTTTTTATATTTTTCGATTCACTTATAATTTAGGTATAGAAGGATAAGACTGTCAACACTTGGAAAATCCCCCTTCCGGGGCGGCGTCATTTTTCCCCTTCATCCTCATCATTGTGCTCACTGATACGCTTAATTTTTATTTTGAGCTCTGGATGGGCTGAGCTTCCGGCAGCAATAACTTCATTTACAGCTTTTTTTGTGGACTCCGCAAAGTTATGCGCCGGTTCATCCTCGCCTTCAATCCACAGGCTTACTTTAAGAGAAATAGCCTTATGCATTAGGTCCTCTCTTTCCAAAATCCAGGTCATCAATATTTACCCATTTTCCATTCTGATTGACTTCAATCCTCATAATAGGATGGATTTCCCATATTGTGCCGCGCGTTTTCCCTACCTGGTCGGGATGCTCCGGATCAAACATGATCCAGCCGCTTACTCTTACCTTCTGCCTTGAGCGGGCAATTTTATTCAGGTTCTTCAGATCCCAGTTCGGATGATTTGCTCTTAAAGAAGGAGTAACTTCAGTTACAATTGAGCCTGTCCTGTCGTCGCCTTCATTTTTAACAAGCCATACGTGATAATCTCTGAACTCCTTATCCGCCCCGTGGCAGTTGCAGGATTCAGGCCCTGACTGCTTTGCGCCGAAGAGGTATCCTTCCACAGAAACAGGAATCCCCTCGTACTTTTCAATCTCACGCCGGTCATCACTGGACCAGTTCTTATGGTCTCTTCTTTCTGTGGACTTTGGCCATTTAAGATTCAGTATGGCATCAAACTCAACCGGAATGTAGCTGCCTTCATCAATGCGGTTTTTGTTACGGTTCAGATCCGGATCGCCTCCGTCCCCTTCCGGCGGGCATCCCTTGAATGCAGCATAACGCGGCTGAGGCTTTTCATTCATCTGCGGTAGCTCTTTTCGGGGCTCGCCTGAAATAACCTGCCCCTGGTTCTGCCCAGCCGGAAGTTTTACTTCCCTTTTGCCGGATCTGAAGTATAGAATTGCAACTATAATCAGTATGATAATAACTGCTACAGTGGTCCAAACTATTAGTAAGGAGTACTTATTTCTTCCTCCATTTCTGTTCTGCGGTCTGCCGTTCATTTTTATATCCTTCATTTAGTAAGACAGAAATAAAACAAAGAACTGCCGGAGTCACAAAAAGCTGTGCCGGATAAATAAATATATTATAATTCACCGGATCATATCAATATTGCACTGAATAATTGGATGGCCTGGAAACTGTGAAAGATTATCTTATTTCCTCGAGGCTTTCAGCCTGCAGCGTCTTTTTGGCAGAATAGAAATACCTGTAGACAGGAAGCCCCGTAATTATAAGTCCCAGTGAAGCAAATAGCCCTGCTGAAGGATAAGCCATAAAGGAGCCCCAGGCAATATAGAGCTGAATTAAGATGGAGAATGCCGCCCAGAATTGCCAGAGCTTTGTCTTAAAACTCGGATTATAGTCGGGCCGTTTCCTTAAGAAGTATATTGCCCCGTAGACAAGCGCATTCTGTAGCACGTAGGAAAGCGTAAAATAGCCGAGCATGTTTTGAATATCCCCGAGCAGAAAAAGAACAATCGACAGGCCCGTCTGAATGAAAATTGAATAGTCAGGCGTCAGGTACTTTGGATGCAGATGCCCGAAGCTCTGAAAGAAGAGTTTGTCGCGGGCCATTGCATATTCCAGCCTCGGCTGCGTCATAATAACTGAATTGAGCACCCCTATCATTGAAATAAAAGCAGTAATTGCAAAAAACGGTCCCGCATAGCCGGAAAACATGCCGAGGTATGAAAAAGGATTTATAAATTCCCCTGAGGCTGAAATAAGATTGCTGAAAGGAACAATAGCACTTGTACAAAGGCTTACAAATGTATAGACTATTATAACAAACGCTATGGACCACACTAGTGACCTGGGCAGATTGCGCCCGGGATTTTTAACCTCTCCTGCCATATAGAGAATATTCAGGAAACCTGCATAAGCCCAGAGCGTTGAGGAGATACCAGCTGTAATGGAACCAAAAAAAGATCCCCCTTCAGGCACTGTGCTTTTGGGAGCAGCAAGGTTGCCTGACCCTATGTAGAACATGCCTATTGCAATCAACAGTATTAAAGGCATAACCTTTGTTATTGAAAGCAGTACCTGAAAGTTGCCTCCAAGCTTAACGCTCCTGTACTGTATATATGCAAGAAGCATTATAAGCACACTTGCAAAAATTCTTGCATAAAGTGGGATTGCAAGCTGCGGAAAGAAATACTTCATTGCCGAGGCAGCTGTGAGTCCTATTATTGTAATTGTGGGCGTATCGCTCGTAAGAAATGCAGTCCATGTATATAGAAAAGCCAGAAACGGCGAGCCGGCTTTATAAAGATAAAAATAGGGTCCACCCTGGTTCGGGTACGCAGTACCCATTTCGGCTAGTATCAGAATCTGCGGTATCCAGAGCAGTCCCCCCAGAAGCCAGACGAGAACGCTTAAAAGGGGGCTTCCGCCGAACTTTGCCACTATCGGAAGATTAATAAAAACCCCGGAACCAATTACAGCGCCTATGATAATTGATGTCGTCTGTAAGAAATTTAATTCCCTTCTTGGGGCTGCTTCCTGCATAAGCTACACCGGATAAATTATTCAATGTAAAATAATACAGGCGGAATATTTTACCAAGAATTATTTTTTCCAAAGGAGGGATAAGTCCAATGTTCAGCAGTCTCAGTTCTGACTGAAGCAAATGATCTTTTTTGCTTCAGCTATTTTAAGCAGGAGGTAATTCTCATAGGAATCCAGGAACTTCATAATGTTGGTAACATTACCGAAGCTCTGGAGCAGATGAATTTTCTGACCCGCATTTCTTACTTTATATAATTCATTATAAAGTCTGTCCAGTTCAGTTTCGTTTACTTTTTGTTCCATAAAAGATCTCTGCCTTATTACTTGCCGTATTTGGATGCAATAACGGCGAGTATTTCATACTTCATTTGTTTCATTGTATCGTTAAACTCCTGGTACAACTCCTCTTCCGGCCTCTCGGTTCTGGTCAGAAGTTCTTCGAATATATACTTGCCCAGAGTTTTGGTATATGCAAAATTCTGTACCAGCAGGTCGATCATTATATCCTGTTTTATATAGTGAGGCAGCTCGATCTTAAAGTCGTCTTTATTAATCATACATCTCCTGGTCTAACGTATTCTGTATATATTGTCCGCTCTTTATAAATGATAATTATTATAAATTAAAATTCAAAATTTTATTATAAAATAGTATCTTTAATGTTCAAAAATTAAACTAATTGTATACTGCATCACATTTAAGAAAAAATATGGAACTACTTGAAATAATTGGATACGTGGCATCGCTGCTTGTTGCAGCCTCGCTGACAATGAGCAACATAAAGAGACTGCGCTGGATAAATCTGACGGGTGCCGTAATGTTTGTGATTTACGGGCTTTCAGTAAAAGCCTATCCGGTATTTGCCGTCAACGGCTTTATTGTGTTTGTAAACATTTACTACATTATTCAGATGTCGAAAAAGAAAGACTACTTCACACAAATTCCAACGTCTAAAGGCGATCCGCTGCTGAATAAATTTCTGAAGTTTTATGAAAGCGACATTGAGAAATACTTCCCCGGTTTTAATATTAACAGCCTGGAGAAGCCGGAGTGCTTCTTTATTTTAAGAAACTTAGTGCCTGTAGGCCTTTTTATTTACGAAGCTGAAGGCACAGGGAAAGCTAACGTTAAGCTCGATTATGTAATTCCTGAATACCGCGACTTCAAGAATGCCAATTTTGTTTATACATCCAACCTGGATCAGTTTAAGCTTAAAGGGCTCCATTCTTTCGTTACATACAGCCTTGTAAAAGAACACCAGCAGTACCTGAAAAAACTCGGCTTCAGGCAGAACGGCGCCGACAACGCAATGTTTGAAAGAGAAATCGTTTAAGCATCAGAGTATTATCCCTTATTTAACCGGTAAATCAGTTGTGAAAACTGATTTACCGGTATACTACCCTTCCACGCGCCCCATAGGATAAATTTTTAAATTGAATAAATTCCTGTGACTTGCTACACTATTAATGAACAGCATTTGAATCAGAGTTTATTATGCGTCCTGTTCAGCTTTTTTACACGTTTATCTTAAGAAACCGGGAGGCACAAGTCTATGGGATTGAAGAGGTATAATGAAAAAAGAAAATTCGACGAAACTCCGGAACCTGAGGGCATGGAAAGATCCACGGGAGGCAAAGAGCTCCATTTTGTAGTACAAAAACATAATGCCACACGCCTGCATTATGATTTCCGCCTTGAGATAGACGGAGTGCTCAAAAGCTGGGCAATTCCCAAAGGTCCGTCGTTAAATCCCAGGGATAAGCGCCTTGCCATGCACGTGGAAGACCACCCTCTAGAGTACCGGAAGTTTGAAGGCAAAATTCCTGAAGGCAGCTATGGCGCGGGAGACGTAATAATCTGGGATGAAGGCACCTGCTCTGCCCCTGGAGCAAAAAATAGGGAGGAAAGCGAAAGGATACTGCGGGAAGGCTTTGAATCCGGCAGCATCGATTTTGTTCTCAATGGCAAAAGACTGAAAGGTGAATTCCACCTGAGAAAATTCAACTCAAGCAAGAAGAATACCTGGCTTCTCATCAAGAGAAAAGACAGGTTTGCCTCAGATGAGGATATTACGCAGGAGGAGACTTCAGTCCTTTCAGGACACACCTTATCCACACTCAGCAATACGAGGAAAGGGCTTCTTAAGGGAACTTCAGAAAGAAAGCCGGAAAGTATAAGAGCAGGGAAAAAGGCAGAAGGATCTGCTGAAGAAGATATTAGTACAGGAAAAGGAAAGCTCATTCTGACCAATACGGATAAGGTTTACTGGCCTGAAGAGGGATACACCAAGGGCGACCTTATTAATTACTACAAAAGCGTTTCTGAATATATGCTGCCCTATCTAAAAGACCGGCCTCACACCCTGCTCAGACATCCTGATGGAATTAAAGGAGAAAGTTTCTTCCAGAAGCATATGGGCAATACAGTCCCGGAGTGGATAAAGACAATAAAAGTAGCCCCCGAATCCGGCAGGAAGGAAATAGATTATCTTGTATGTACAAACGAGGAGTCCCTTCTATATATGGTCAACCTTGGCTGCATTGAAATCAACCCATGGTTCTCAAAAGTAAAAAAGCTCCGCTATCCCGACTTTATGGTAATAGACCTGGACCCGCTGGAAGTTTCCTTTGACACAGTTGTAGAAACAGCCCTTGCCGTCAGAGAGGTAATTGCAGATGAAGCAAAGGCAAAGTGTTACTGCAAAACCTCGGGAGCAACAGGGCTTCACATATATATTCCTTTAAACTCAAAGTATGAATTCGAGGTATCCAAAGAATTTGCGCATCTGATTGCCCGCGTGGTACACGAAAAACTTCCCGGCACAACGAGCCTGGAAAGAAGTCCCGACAAGCGAAAAGGGAAAGTGTATCTTGATTATCTGCAGAACAAGACCGGGGCTACGGTTGCAGCGCCATACAGTGTAAGGCCGGGGCCCGGTGCGCCGGTTTCAACTCCGTTAAGCTGGGACGAAGTAAAGCGCGGGCTTGACCCCATGGAGTTCACAATTAAGACTGCTCATAAAAGGCTTAAAAAGCTGGGTGACATTTTTATGCCAGTCTTAGGCCAGGAGATTAACATAGTAAAATGCATTAACAACCTGGAGGCAGCCGAAAGGCTGGAAAGGTAGATTGTTAATTAAAGGGTGTCAGAAACCATTTCCTGACACCCTTTAAAAACCCGGAAACAATTGTCGCCATTTAATTTATTCCTCAATCAGCTTTACCTCAACCCTCCTGTTCATGGCACGGCCTTCGGATGTGTTGTTCGGGGCAACTGGGCGCGTTTTTCCGTAAGGAACAATTGTAAATCTGCTCCTGTCTATTCCGAGACTTGAGAGATAATCGGCTACTGCTTCAGCACGCTTTTGCGAGAGCGTCATATTGGATTCATCTGAACCTCTGGAATCCGTGTGGCCTTCAATCCTCCATTTAGTCTCGGGATTATTCTTCATAACATCTGCCAGGCGGTTTAACTGCGGATAGGCAGCAGGCAAAAGCTGAGCCTTGCCGGTTTCAAAATTGGTGTCGCCTGAAAGAATAATCCTCTTTGTAACAGTAACTTTTTCTTTTTCAATCGGGCAGCCGTTCTGGTCTACCTGCACTCCTTTAGGCGTATTGGGGCATTTATCAAGGTAATCCGGTACCCCGTCGCCATCTGTGTCCAGCGGGCATCCGTTAGCGTCAACCTTGGCCTCTTTGGGAGTATCGGGACATTTATCCAGATAGTCAGGCACGCCGTCGCCGTCACTATCGAGCGGGCAGCCATTGCTGTCAACCTGTACGCCCTTTGGCGTGTTGGGGCATTTATCCTGATAGTCGGGCACACCGTCACTGTCCGAATCCAGAGGGCAGCCATCTTTATCCACACGCACACCTTTAGGTGTTTCAGGGCATTTATCGAGGTAATCAGGCACGCCGTCGCCGTCACTATCGAGCGGGCAGCCGAACCGGTCCACCTTAACTCCGGGAGGTGTACCGGGGCACATATCCTTTGAGTCCTCCACGCCGTCGCCGTCGCTGTCAATCCTGGTAAAGAATGAATAGGAAAATCCTATAAGTCCCTGGAGCATCAGATCGTTATTGCCTTTGGCTATCTGGTCATCCCAGTTATCATTGGGACTTAACTGAACTCCGGCAGCGATATTAAAGCTGATCTGGTCCGACAGAAGAGTGCGCAAGCCGATCTCACCGTTATAGTTAACCTCATTTCTTTTGTAAAGGCCAGCGGCATTCCGGGGAAGCCGGTTTCTGTTTTCATCCCTCGGATCGAACCACATATAGGATGCTCCGGCAAAAATGTACGGGAAAACGGCATCTGCAATTGAGAAGTTGTATGCAACCCCGCCGCCCAGGGCGGAGAAATTTGTTCTGAATGAAGAAGGGGTCCTGTATACATCCCTTCCTTTAATATATCCGCCAGAGCCGAAAGCTCTCATTGAGAAAATTCCGGAAGACGTTGTAGGTAAGAAGTATTCAAGAACCACCCTGCCCATAATATCCGGCCTAAGAGTGCCGTAGTCTGTAAGACCCACACTTAGGCCTCCGTCAACGCCGAACATCAGAGTTCCTGAAAAGGCGTGCCCTGTTTTAACGGGTTTTTGCACCTGTGCAGGAAGTAATCCATGAAAAATAAAAATCATCATTACGCATAATAGTACGCATCTCTTCATAACACCACCTTTATATTATCCCAAAAGAACCCGGCTATTATCCATAGCCCGGAATAAGGATAATATATATTTATCCGGGAATTATTCAATTTATATCGCCGTTCCGGGAAAAAGGGTGAAAAAGGAGCTAAGTGATATGAATTCAGGACAGGTAAAACAAAAAAGGCTGAAAAATTTCCTTTTTCAGCCTTTTACAAATAATGAATTTCGTCAGGTTTATTCTTCGTCGAGAACAACTATTTTTTCAATTTTGTCGCCCTGGCGTATGCTGTCGATTACTTCCAGGCCTTCAACCACTTTACCAAAGCAGGTATGCTTGCGGTCGAGGTGCTGTGTGTTTTCCCTGCTATGGCAGATGAAGAACTGTGAGCCGCCGGTATCTTTTCCGGCATGAGCCATTGAGAGGACTCCGCGGTCGTGGTACTGGTTGCCGCCTGAGGTTTCACATTTAATTTTGTAGCCTGGTCCGCCGGTACCGTCACCCTTGGGGCATCCGCCCTGGATCACGAAATTCGGAATAACCCTGTGGAAATTAAGCCCGTTATAAAAGCCTTTTTCAGCCAGGCTTATAAAATTTTTAACAGTATTTGGAGCGTCTTTTTCGTAGAACTCTACCTTCATAACACCCTTTTCGGTGTGGATCTCTGCTTTTTTCATGTTTACCTTTATTGTTTTATAAATGATTTTTCTATAAGCCGAACAGAATTATGTGTAATATAATTCCATAAGAAATTTATATAAAATAAGGTTTATTTTGTAAAAATAAAAAGAAAAAAGGGCGGAATTGCTCCCGCCCTTAATTATAGACTGCATTACTTAATTTATTACTTCATAAGAAGCATCTTTCTTGTCATGCTGTAGCCGTTTCCCTGCAGGTGATATAGATACATACCTGTAGAAAGGTTTTCAGCATTGAAGCTTACATTATAATTACCTTCTTTAAGTTCACCATTTATAAGAACCGCTACTTCCTTGCCCAGTACGTCGTATATTTTCAGCGTGTAACTTCCTGCAGCAGGAACAGCGAACTTAATTGTAGTGGAAGGATTGAACGGGTTCGGGTAGTTCTGCATGAGCTGGAATGCAGCCGGAGCTTCCTTCTTAGTATCCTCTACACCGGTTACATTAAGGCTGGTTTCATAAACCGCACCCTGACTTGTACCGATAAGCAGTGAGCCTGTTTTCGGATTTACGGCCACTGTGCTTACGCCCTGTCCCGCCATTCCGAGAGAATTCCAGATGGTGCCGTTACCTGAAGCCGTATAAACGCCGCCGGCCCATGAGGAAAGATAAACGTTATCTTTGTTATCCACCGTAACCGAATAGATGAAGAGTGATGCAAGGCCGTTGTTTGACTTCGACCATGTACTTCCGCCATCAGCCGAGTAGTAAGCACCGCCGCCGTAGGTTCCGGCATAAAGTGTTCCGTTTGAAGTTATTCCAAGCGCCCAAATGTACGGGTATCCTGTGTTTAGATCTGTCCAGTCTGATCCATTGTTAACCGACTTAAATACTCCGCCGCCGAAAGTACCGGCATAAATTTCACCCTTGGAACTGACAGTAAGGGCATGAACTGCAAGGCAGGAAAGCCCCTTATTTACTGCTGTCCAGGTCTGGCCGTTATCTTCTGATTTATAGACGCCTTTACCCCAGGTTCCTGCATAAAGAACGTCTGAAACCCTGACCAATGAGCGTACATCCGTATTGTTAAGGCCTGTTTCGATCCAGGACTTACCATTATCTGTTGAAGTAAACACACCCATTTCAGTTCCTGCAAAGATCTGGTTTTGTGAATTTACTACAATTGACCAGATAAATGCTGCCTTCATGCCTGGATTTAGTACATTCCAGTTCTGGCCGTTATCTTCTGTTTTATAAATCTTTCCGCCCCAGGTTCCTGCAAGCGTGTTGCCGCTGTTATCGAAAGAGACATTCCAGATCATTTCATTGCTCATGAAGTCGGCAACGTGGTTCCACTTCTGGCTATTGCCCGAATTTCCATTTCCGCCGTTATCGCCGTTTAAAGGACTTACAGTTACGAGCACTTTAGCAAAATCGTCCTCTGTTTCAACGCCGTTACCCGGAGTTGAATCGGGGTCGTGTTCAATTGCAGCGGAGACTTCAGCAATATTGGTAATTTTTCTTTCAGCGGGAATATTGCCGATAAAGTGAACATTATTGAACTGTGCCTGGCCCATAAGCGAGTTGCAGATCATCTGTCCGTTCTGGACGCCGCTTTCAAAATTAACATCGGCAAAGGGCGCCAGAATTGATCCCCTCACGTCAATCCCCCTAATTCTCAGCGCCCTAGCCTGATGGAAGTTATAAAGAACGTTTGATACATCGGTACCACTGACGGTAAGGCCGCCCATCCAGCTTAGACTGTCGCCATCAACATTAACAAGAACAACAGCACCATTTGGTACATCTATTGTCATGCTGTTAGACTTTGAAAGGTCACTTCCAGAAAGGTTAAATACGTTCAGTAAAGGGGTGGTGCCTCTTAGAGTCAGGCCGCCCCACTGGAATTCAACCGAGCCGTTTGCAGCATTTTGTGAAAGCTGGCTGGAAAGATTCCTTAAGTATGTCTTCGCGGCATCAAAGTCAACCGGGGTTCCCTGCCTTAAAGTGCCGCCTGTTATACCTACCTGATCAATAGGAAGGTTTGTAGAATTGCCGTAAACAACATTTCCATAATAAACATCACCGCTAGTAAAAGTAAGGTTTCTTCCTACTACAAGAACGTCACCGCCGGCAGAGGCCATGAGCTGATCGCCAACGCTGTAGTGCGCCAGTGATGCGTCCCTTCCAACAGCCATACGGCCCTGTGTATCGGAGGAAGGCTGATTAACATCCTGAAAAACGAACACATTGTAGTTGGAAGCAGCTCCAAGGTCAACTGTGCCGGTCATAAGAGTTCCGGCATTTACCCTTACTACAACTATCAGGCTTGCAGAAGCTCCACTGGCAATAGTTCCAACATTCCAGGAGCCTGTATTGTTGTAATATTCCCCAGCGGAAGCTGTAGATGCAATAAAATCGAGTCCCGGCATTAAGAGGTCAGTGACCACAACGCCGTGAGCATTATCGGGACCGTTATTAGTAACAGTAATTGTAAAAGTTACCCTGTCGCCGTTTTTTGGAGAAGCATTATCAACTGTTTTTGTTAGGCTGAGGTCTGCATTCAGGTCCTGATGAACCTGGAACATACCGGCATCGACCGAATTATTTACGTCACCTGCGTTTAATGTATAGCAGGTTGTAAAGCCGGTTGCAGGCTCTGCATCTGAATCTGTTTCATCATTTGCAGCTGAAGCATCTTTTGGACTGAAAGAATAATTTTCAGGAAGTATAAATTTAACCTTATAGTCTCCTGCATTCAGGTTAGTAAACTGGTAAATACCGTTGGAATTTGTAGTTGTGGATGCAGCCAGTGTTCCGTCGCATGAATAGAGTTCCACAGTTACATTTCCAATGCCCGGTTCTCCGTTATCCTGAACTCCGTTTTTATTCAGGTCTTCCCAGACCAGGTTTCCGAGAGATGCCTTAAGAGAAGGTTTTTCGTATATTCCGGCGTCAATTGTATAATTACTTTCACCAGACAAAAGTGTATAGCAGGTTGTAAAGCCTGTTGTAAGGTCGGCATCGGAATCCTTGTCGTCGCCGGCTGCGTCAATCTTTGTAAAGAGGAAACCTTCAGGAAGAACAAATTTTACCTTGTAGCTTCCGGCGTTAAGATTCTTAAAGAAATAATTTCCGTTAAAATCTGTTTTTGTTTCCTTCAAAAAAATGCCAGAGCAGTCGTAAAGCTGTACAGCAACATTTTCAATTCCCTGCTCGGTTAAATCCTGCACGCCGTCCATATCTGAATCGAGCCATACCTTATCGCCTAAGGAAACAGGCTTTGGAGAAGGCGGGCATGTAAGGAATCCCTTATCGACCGTTCCGTTGTCAAAATTTTCGTTTATTTTCGCTGCAGCATCATTAAGCTCAGAAAAGGTATAGCCTGAAGCTTCGCCGCCAAGAGCCTTATTTGCTATTGCAAGAAATTCAGAAACTGTTTTTCCGGCAAATTTCCCGGACAGAATTAACAGATCTTTTAGCTGGGTTGCATTTGAACCTATTTTACCGGCCTCATCGAAACCGACATTCAGTGTGAGCGCAACCATCTGTACGCCGAATGTACCTGATTCGCTTGAAACAGGATTTGTATAATTATGAGTCAGTCTGTCAGGCGTTCCCCCGCCCTGCAGATAACTTTTAATTGCCTGGGAAGAGGTAAATTTCATAGTATAGCCGCCGCCGACAGTGAGGCCGCCGGGGAATACCTGAGAAAAATACGCATCGCGCACAGTTCCGGGATTATGCCCATGTGCTGTACTACCCCATCCCCCCTGGGTGTAGGTCACAAATCCGCTCAGGTCACAGACAGAGTTATCTGCCTTGGCAAGATTACATGCTGCCAACACAAATAAGACAACAAGTAAATTTCTGAACGTAAGAGCTTTCATTTTTTATCCTTCATTTTTTGTTCAGCCTTTGGACGCAAAAATGATACCAGAAGTAAAATGTGCGAAATATCACAGAAAATGCGGTTTCCTGTGACAGGCGGCATGGGATGTGTTCCAAATTGAGATTATAATAAAGATTGGACGATTTTTTGAGTCGTTTTTTGTTCAGGGCGTGTAAAGTCTTAAAAAATAAGTGTTTAGTGTACTTTTCTGCCCAACACTGAAAGTAAGTTTATGAAAGGTGACAAAGGAGGTGTATAATTATAATACAGTTCGCCTAAAGTGCGGATATCGGCTCCGGTATGGATAAAAGATGCAATCAGATCGCCGTAGCCTGAAACTTCTTTCCCCCCGAAAAATGATGCTCCAAGTACCTTATAGGAGTTTTTATCGTAGACAAGCTTACCGAAGACACTTTCACTCTGCGGCATAACTTTAACCAGGTTGGGTACCACTTCATGCACAGAAACGGCCTTAAAGCCGCTAGCTAAGGCTTCCTGAAGCGTAAGCCCTACACTGACATAAGATTTGTCAAATACCTTAACTGCAATGTTTTTAATAACAGGTTTCAGAAATCTGTTTCCGCCTGCGGCATTTTCACCCGCAATGTGGCCTGCATTATGGGCAATTGTGGCAAGAGGAAGGTATACGGGTTTACCCGTAACTTTCTCAATAATCTCTATATTATCCCCTGCCGCATAGATATTCTGGTCGCTTGTCCTGAGCTTATTGTCGACTTTTAATGCCCCGGTGCGCCCAAGCTCCAGTTTGCTTTTAACTGCAAGCGACGTATTTGGAATAAATCCAGCGGCAACAAGCACCAGGTCGGGCTCCAGGAGTCTCCCTTCAATCTTAAAAGACTTAAGGCGGCTGCCTTCAGTAAAATGATTCAGCTCTGAAATGCCGCCATAGAAATCGACCCCTTTTTCCTTTAGAAGTTCCCTGATAAGGTATTGTATTTCAGTTTCAGAGGATGGGAGCGGGAGTCCGCCTTTTTCAACTAAAGTAACGCTGCAGCCTATTCTATGGAAAGCTTCCGCCATTTCAAGGCCTATATAGCCCGCACCGATTATTACTACCTGCCTGGCACCTTTTTCCTTTATGAACATCCGTATTGAGATTAGGTCGCGGACGGTCTTGAGCCTGAAAACATTTTCGAGGCCGCCGGGAAGCCAGGCGAGCTTTCTTGCAGTTGAGCCTGTTGCAAGCACAAGCTTATCGTAACTGAACTTAAGGAGCTTGTTTTCATCAATGTTTCTTACCGTCAGGCTCTTTTCAATTCTGTTTATCTCTTCAACCCTGTGCTTTATGTACACCTTTACCCCTTTTTCCTGAAAGAAGCTCTCAGGGCTGTAGAAAACAAGGTTTTTATAGCAGCAGATGTCGCCGGCAACAACATAAGGAAGTTCGCACGTGCCGGTTGAGATGAATTCCCCTTCTTCAAACATAATGACCTCAGAATCCGGACTGGTGCGTTTGGCCTTGGCCGCAGCAGAGGGTCCGGCAGCATTTCCGCCTATAACTATTATGTTTTTGGGTTTTATCATTTAATGTTTTTTTAGAATAAGTACAGCAAATTTAGTAATTTTACGCTAAATAAAAACAAAAAAGTTAGCCATGAAAAAACAACTGGTATTCTCCGCTTTGCTCCTGCTGTTACTTGGCCTGACAAGCTGTTCAAGGCGCGATTCTTTTTTATCCAGCGATCCGGATGGCCTTCTGGATCAGTCAAGCATACTTAAAGGCCAAATCTCGGGCATGCTGATTCTGGAGCACTCACCCTACAGGGTAAGAGGCGTAATTGAAATTGATTCACTCTCTACGCTTACAATTGAGCCCGGAGTAAGCCTGTTTTTCGGGGATTCATCGGGACTGGTTATAAGAGGAAAGCTGATTGCCCAGGGGAAGAAAGACGAACCGGTAGTCTTTACGACTGACAATGAGGTTTCAAACTGGATGGGGATCCAGTTCATTTCCTCGCGTCAAAATTCACAATTAAACTTTACGATAATTGAAAAGATTTCCATATCAATGAACGATATACTTGATATAGGAGCAATTACAGTTGATAATTCTTCAGTTACCTTACACAACTCAATCATCAGGAATAACATTTCTGCTGAGGGAGGAGGAATTTATTTAAGGAATTCCACCGGTGAAATAAAGAACTGTATTTTTATGAATAACCAGGCGGGAGTCTTTGGCGGGGCTGTACTGGCCTACAATTCAGACCTTGTATTCATAAATAACACGGTTTATAAAAACAGCACACAGAACTTTGGCGGTGGTCTTGTTATAAGGGAATCAGGCATCTCTCAGGTAGAAAATAATATTTTTTATAAAAATTCGGGGCAGATGGGAGATCCGGCTGTTGCTTTTTCAGGAGACGCTTCCAAATCCGCTATAATGTATAATTTTAACGGTTACGGAACAGGTTCCCCATATTTTACTTCAGAAAATAATCTACGCCTCCTGCAGAGCTCTCCCTGCATAGATAAGGGGGATCCCGACAAGTCGTTTAATGATCCGGATAACTCGAGGAACGATCAGGGAGCTTACGGCGGCCCGCTTGGAGACTGGTAGAAATAAACAGCACAGAAATAAAAAAGGCGCCCGAAAGGCGCCTTTGCGTTTTCTTAAATCATCAATCCAGGCTTATTTTGCCTTAAAGGCAATTACAATTGGCACGCCTTCAAACCCGAAATGATGGCGCAGTCTTTTTTCAAGGTAGCGCTTATAATTATCGGGAATATACTTCGGCTCATTTGAAAAGAAGAGGAACGCCGGATAATTGTCGCCCACCTGTGTAATGTATTTAATTTTAACTTCCCTTCCGGTTGGAGTAGACGGAGGCGGGAAGCTTTTAATTTCGTCGAGCAACACATCATTCAGCACACTGGTAGCAATTTTCTTTTTTCTTTCCTCATTAACCTTTTTGCAAAGGTCGATAAGGTTATAAATGCGCTGCTTCGTCAGAGCCGAAATAAATGTTATCGGGATATAATCAATTGAACCCATTTTGGATTTTATCTGGTCCTGATAGTGTTTTGCCGTATTGGAATCCTTTTCGAGCAGGTCCCACTTATTAACGGCAATTATAACGCCTTTTCTCCTTGTTACAGCCTCATCAATAATTTTCTGGTCCTGCCCTTCAAGTCCGTTTGTACTGTCCAGCATTACAACCGCCACGTCGCACTCGCCCAAGGCCTTCATTGTCCTGACCATTGAATAGAATTCAATATTCTCCTTGATTTTGCTTTTTCTTCTTAAGCCGGCGGTATCGACAAGAATAATCTCTTCGCCGTAGTATTTCATATAAGAGTCGAGGCTGTCGCGTGTAGTGCCGGGGATATCAGTAACAATGCTTCTGTCGAAGCCGAGCAGGGCGTTTGTAAGGGATGACTTTCCAACGTTCGGTTTTCCAACCATGGCTATTCTGAGTCTGGTATCTTCACCCCTAATGCTGCTTGAGAAATCGAGCCTGGCAATAATCTCATCGAGCAGGTCACCGATTTTTCTTCCTGCCATTGCAGAAATATCGAAGAGGGCGTCAAAACCGAGGCCGTAGAACTCCCCTACATTCGGTTCATCGTTCTGTGAATCAACTTTATTAACGATCAGCATTGTATTTTTGTTGGAGCCTCTGAGCATTTTGGCTATCACATGATCCATCGGGGAAAGCCCCTGCTTTGCATCAACAACAAATAAAATCAGATCGGCTTCAGCTATTGCTATTTCAACCTGCTCTCTAATAGCAGTCTCAAAGAGGTCCGGTGAATTGGGAACATATCCCCCCGTATCAATAAGCCTGAAGATTTTTCCGCTCCAGTCCACCTCGCCATATTTTCTGTCACGTGTAACGCCGCTTACATCATCAACGATTGCCTCGCTGCTTCCTGTAAGACGGTTAAAAAATGTGGATTTACCCACGTTAGGCCTGCCCACTATTACAACAATTGGATCTTTCATTTTTTTCCGGATAAATTACTAAAGTACCATTAAAAACTATATGTTAAATTAACCTGCGGATAAATTTCCGACAAGCCAGTAAGATTAATCTGCTTAAGTTGCATATTGACTGCCAGGTTCTTATTATATCTGGAAGCAGTCCATGCGGCGTCAATAGCGCTTAGGAAGTGGTTTATTACCATCACAACCACAGCCCGGTCGGCATACTTATAGAAAGTATCGTCAGGCAATATATGCATCTTTGCATAATCCAGCATCTGCTGGGGCAGGTTGTTAAAGTATTCCGCAGTATTTGGATCGCTTTCCTTCCAGCCGTGGTTGAACTGGTGATATTTGCCAATAAGCTCATAATACTGCTGGTCGGCGTAAGGCGGAAGCACGTGTGAAAACGTGGGCAGCTGGCGTTCAACGGCGTTAATTTCAGAGAAATTTACCCTGTCCTGAGGCTTTTTTGTGGCATCGGGATCGATCTTGATATTAGCAACAACGTCCTTGCCAAGGTCAGGAGCATATTTATTAAGCCAAGTGGCATAGCGCACAGCGCTCCAGTTTGCATCGGCATACCTCTGGAAGTCGAGTGTTGCATCGTCGCCCTTTTTATTGTAGTAAATTGAAGCTCCTATGGCAGCCGCCTCAACTGCTAGAAATGCGGCAGCCTTCCAGTAGCTTTGTACATAAGCTTCACCTGAACCCGGAATTAAAAGAGAAAACAGCCCGGCAAGTAAGGGTGACTTTTTGCCTTCGACTGTAATTGGAACCGGAGTCAGGTTTTTATTATAGCTGTTAAGAGCAATTTTTGAATCCTCAATAAGGTTACCGGTAAATTTACTGCCAGTTGAATCTCTTCGTTCCGAAGGAATTTTCCAGGAATCGTTTCCTTGCGCAAAGCTGCTTTCAAAAATAGCAAACACCAAAAGCAGCATCAGAATATTTTTCATTATAATCTCCTCAAATCAAGGATTACTTAAATTTCTTACAAGATTTTCTTACAAGCTGAAATCAAAAAGAACACCGCCATAGAACTGCCACTCCTTGCCGTAGCGGACCAGCTCATCTCTTATTACTCTGTCGGCCCTGTCAAATGAGTAAGCAGCCGAGAAGAAAACGCTGGTCGGGAACATATAGAACGAGTCCATCTTAATTCTTAGTTCCGCGCCGGCACCCTTCTTAAAGCTGCTGACCGAGGGCATCTTTTCCTCCCATGCGTTTCCAATGTCGCCGAAGACCGAAAGGAATATCTTGTCGAGATACAGGAAGCCAAGCCTGTAGTCGATATTTTTCAGAAGCGGGAACCTGTATGTAAGGTTCAGCCAGCCTAAGTGTTTTCCGCTGACGGCATAGAAAGGATAGCTTTTCATCCCAATAAGACCGCCGAGGTAAAAATCGAAGAAGTCCGTTGTGTCTGCCATGCGGCTTAATATGCTGGCTCCCCTGAACTGGGCAGTTAAAGTATGCCCCTTCCAGAGCGGAATGTGCTCTTTCCAGTTAAGCTCCAGGCGGTTAAAATCAAAGTTATCATAAGCGGATTTAAGTATGCCGTCTTCAACCGTGAAATTATTATGCAGGTTAAACTTGTTCATTTCGTAGTTGTACTGCAGATCCACTTCACGTCCAACCGGATTTATGTCGCTATCCACATAAGGCAGCAGCATTTCGTGGTGGTATTTAATCTGGAAGTTTCTTCCTATTAAATAAGTATCCTTTGTCTTCTGGTATAGCTGGTCGGGTGCACTTGGAAGTGTAAAGCTTCCGAGAGTGCTGGTATAAGTGCTGTAGATAAACCTGAACTCCAGGTCGTTTCCGCGCGCAAATATTCTGTGTTTGGCGGCAAGGTCAACTTCAAAGAGATCGTATGTCACGTCAATTGGTATCTTTGTGTTATCTATTTCATCGATAACAAGATCCGTACTGGCGTCTCTGGTAACATTATAAAGCTGAAGTGAAAGCTCCGGCTTAATGCCCATATTGAAAAGCAAAGGCAGCTTGTTCCTGTAGTTAAGTTCCAGGAACAGATCGCGTTCCATCTGGCGGTTTATTGAAGCTCCGCCAAAGAAAGAGAAGCGGTCCAGCATATCGCTTGAAGTAACATAGACACCCGGCTTGATCTTATCCATCGGGTTATTTGATGCCGAATAGTTATCGTACCTGATAAGCGGGAAGAACGTAACCTTGGTAAAAGCTCCCTTGTAAGGCTGGCTTTTTGTATCCGGGAGTTTATTATCGTCGTAATCAATAAGTCCGTTTATGCCGAATTTATCGATGTCGCCGTTTGACTTATCTGCGCTTAAAGGAGCATTGTCAGAGGGTAAATATCTTTTAAGCGGATCGACCTTCTTCTGTTCAGCTGTATCGATGAAGAATATTTTATATCCCGAGGAAGTATAGCCTGCATAAGCGATATTGCCCTTCTCATCCACAGCGGGCATAAATGCGCCGCCGGTAACGTTTGTAAGCTGCTCGGTTGCCTTAGTTTTCAGGTCGATAGAATAGAGGTTGAATATTCCGGTTTCGTCGCTTGCAAAATAGAGTTTATCGCCGGGGCCGAAAACAGGGTTGCGTTCATCTGCTTTAGTCTGAAGGATATATTCAAGTCCCGATGCATCGGGTTTTACTGAAGCTATATCGCGTCCGTTTGCATTGGCGCAGTCAAAAACAATCAGGCTGTCTGTATTTGAGAATCTGGGATTAAAGACCTGCTCGCCGTTTTCGAAGAAAGTAAGTCTCTTAAATCCTTTGCCATTAATGTCCACCGTTCCCAGGTTTGAAGTACCGTCTTTCTGATAAACAAAAACAATTTTAGAGCCGTCGTGTGAAACAAAAGGCTGATTTGCCCTCAGGCCGTGTGTAAGTCTTGTTTCTTCTTTTTTACTGAGGTCAAAAACATAAAGGTCGTGTATGTTAGTCCATGAGGGGTTATCCTCGCTGAGCTTGGAGTAAATAATTTTATTCTGCCCTTTTATCCAGCTCATTGTAGATCTGACATCTGAGGTGACCATTTCCTCCGTACCGGTTTTAAGGTCATACATATAAATGTTTGAAGGGCTGAAATAATCGCTCTGCTTATTGGACAGGTAGAGTATTTTACTGCCGTCTTCAGAAAAAAGCGGATAAAAGTTACCGAAACCGGCATCTGCCATTTCACGTCCTTTTACCACATTCTTTTCCACTTCAGCGGTTCTTTTCTTATACTCTTTTGTAAGGCTTTCTCTCCATTCGTTATAGATATCGTCACCTGATTTACCAAGGACGTCCTTAAATGCAGCATCAATAGTAAAATTTTTCATGCTTCCCAAAGCCTGGCTGATCCTTCTAATTTTATCCTCGCCATACTTTTGGGCAATATATCTGGTAAGTGCAAAGCCAGCGTTATAGACCGATTCATTTCCGAGGCTGGTCTTGCTGAAAACGCCCATCTGGTTCCAGGTCATCATGCCCCCTTCGAGGGCATAGCTGCGGAGGATCATGTCCCTGTGCGAATCCCAGTTATCATAATTAAATTCTTTTCTCATATACTGGGCTGTACCCTCTGCAAACCAGGCCGGGACATTTATAGTTGCCAGCGGGTAGGAAGCAATGACATTAGGAAATCCGTAAAGAATGTCGGGTCTTCTTTTATCTTCATAGTTCATAAACTGGAGGTAAACTGCAGGCAGTGTGCGTGTGAGTTTCATAGCCGACTGGATCTGCACCATGTGTGTAAACTCGTGTGAAATAACGTTTCTTAGCCAGTTATGAGTACCTCTTAAGTCAAAATCGAGCGCTGAAGACCATATTTCAATTTTATTATCAAAGAAATATGTCGCACCGTTTGAGTAGTCGTCTATATCTTTAACCACAAAGTGAACTGTTTCAGGTTCATACTGGTACAAAGAAGTTATTGGGCCCCAGACCTCGTCTGCAATTTTCAGAATAGCCCTTGCGGTCCTTTCAGTCTCCTCGTGATAATGGACCTGCACGTGCTCACCTTTAAGAGTAAGCCAGTTGAGTTCAGGATGGAACTCGGTAAACTGAGCCATAGAAACCCTGCTTAGAAGCAGAAGGCAGGTAAAAAGTAATCCAAAAAGTTTTTTCATCTTCAGTATGATTTATTAAAAATAGGGATCACCTGCAGGCCGTTTTCCGCCTCAAAACGAGTGTTTCGAGGCATTTCCGGCCTGCAGGTGAAAGTGCTAAATATATTTCGGCAAATTTAAGGCATTCATTGCCCGTAAACAGCAGGATAATTTTTCTCTTTTCCCGGGGCTTACTTAATGATTGCAATTTTAATCGTATTATTCTCAGTCTTTCCGCTTGAACCCGTGGCCTCTATTCTGGCAAAGTAGACTCCGCTTTGAATGCCCGAAACATCCCATACAGTCTCATTATCCAGTCCGCCTCTGGCATTATCAGAAAGACGGGCAACCAGGTCGCCCGCAAGGTCAAAAATCCTTATATCAATCTTTGAATCCTCGGAGACAAAGTACCTGATATTGGTCTCCGTGCCGTAGACCGGGTTAGGCCAGTTGTATGCCCTTTCCTTGGGCATAAAGGCCGTCTGGACGTTTGTATACTTTGCCTGCGGGATAAATGAAGTTCCCTCAGGGGTTCCGTTTTCCGAAGCCCAGTAAATGTCTCCTTCAGCAGAAGCTATATAATAGGTAAAAAACGTGTTTCCTGCTGTTACAAGCGATAAAGAAGCTCTGCCAGCATTGAACAGAACGGGATTTGCCGCAACTGTTTCACCTGAAGAAACAGGAAAACCTTTTACGGTTTTGCCGGTTGTTCCGTTAACCGCAAATATCCGGCCGTCGCGTGTTACGGCTACAACCTCGGTTGCACCAACTTCATTATTATAGAACACCACCGGGCTGCCGCTAAAGCCAACGCCCTGAGGATCCTCAAATGGAAAATTATCTGCCTCTGAGCCCGTGAGGCTTAAGGCTTCAAGCCGCTTTCCTGAAACAATTATGTAATTCTCGCCGTTCTGTTTCAGGTCACCTAGGGCAAAGGATGTGACAGTTGAATCCCCCATTTTTGTAAAGTTTACCTTTTTTAGGACTTCACCGTTTGAAACTACAGAAAGCTCATTATCTGCCGTAAGAACTACAGTAACATAATTACCAATCCTGTCCTTTGTAAGCGCGGTTTTAAGGGCCGGGGAAGTAAACGAATACGTCTTCCCGGCAGCATCAATTAGGCCGTAGGTGCCGTCTGAAACCTTGTAGAATACAGAATAATTGGTCCCTTCACTGGCAAGGCCCAGGACTGCAAGGTCCGTTTGAGCCAGCTTGTCTTCCTTTACCAAAGTAAGGGCAGGCGAAGCTAAAGTTCCCAGGGCATAAAAAACCACTCTTCCCTTTTCCGTACCCAGTGCAACAAGGTTCTGCCCAGCTGCGCTGGTAACTATTACGGGTCCTGCCGTGATGTTTTCTGAAAGTGTCTGTTCAGCAGTGGCTTTTGAAGGTCCGTTATACATAAAAACTTTGAGCACTTTTCCAATTGCGCCGGCAACGTAGTCCATACTTTTAATATTCAAAACAGCAGGCCTGAAAGAAGAAAATGAAGGAACGGAATCGCCAATTACTCCGCTGCCGCCTATTTGCAATAAAGTAGAGCCTTCAAGAGCGTATAAACCGGTACTTGAGGCGTTAAGCGTGTTAACTTTCCCGCCTATAGGAAGCTTTGAATAAGCAATTGGCTTTATTACCGTATCCCCGTAGGAAAGGTTAAAAGTCATCTTATTTGATATATTAGAAAAGTCTGCCATTGTAACAAGGCTGTTTGCGCCCGTGTTTGTTCTTGCAGGGGGCTGAGAGTCGAATGAGAACCTGTTTTTGTACAAAGGAGCAGAATTTGATTTATACCAAAAATCGAACTCTGTGCCTTCGCCTACCACCTGATCGCCAAAGACCGTAGTAAACTTTTCACCTATATCCTGCACGCCGTCGGCTTCCTCGACGTCAACTCCCCGGTGGAATTTATCGGTGTTTATTGTGTTTGAAGCGATCTTTTCATTTATAATATTTTCATCAATATGCCAGATTACAATTCCGTTTCCGGGAACAGCCCAGTCATACTCATCAACATTTATGACAACGCCCCTTATTGAATCTGCATTTTCATAAGAAAATCCCGTGGTATCTTTATCAAAGGTGCGTGTAAGGGTATCCTGCCCTACCACATAAGTAACAACAGCGCCGTTTTTCTTTGCATCGCGGCTTCTGTTTTCAACAAGATAATATTCCGAAGAATTGACAGGAACTTTAAGAAGCGTTGTATCACCTGCTGCTGCAGCTCTCAGAGCCGTTACGGTGAGGTTTCCGCCATTAAGGTTTGCCACAACAGGTACAGCCCATCCGAGCCTCATCTTTTCCCATGGCGAGGGCTCCGGCGGAAAAAGGCCGCTGAAGGTAAAAATTGCCTGGCCGTCCATAAGTCCGAAACGGCCTATGGCGCTAAGTCCTGTTTTAGTATCGAACAGATCAGGGAGTCCCAGGTGACTGCCGATACTGGAAACAATAAGACCGTTGATTGAAATCTGGAGCAGGTTAGCAGCGCCGGTAATATCTTTAATTTCGCGGCTTTCAGTCTCGGGGATAAGCATAGTATTATATTTCCCCTCTCTGTTCATAGGCAGACCTGCCAGATCGCCGCCAAAAGTATTCCGGAGCATATTATCGCTCAGGTAGACCGAAGGCAGATCGCGTTCATTTCCGATGCTTCCGGGTATGCTGACGTCGCGCCCCACTCCGGCATGGAAGATTACAAAGGCATCGTAAGCCGAGAAATCAACTCCGGGGTTCTGTGCTTTTGCAAGCGGCCAGACTTCCTTAACGAGGCTGCCCAGTGAGCTCAGGTCTGAAGAATTAGCCAAAGGCGAATAGTCGCGCATTCTTTTGGAGACGGTTACCATATTTGGCAGAATTGTATAGCTCAGGCTAAGCAGGCCGCTAGAAACACTCTTAAAGTAATTCTGAGCAAACTTAAGGTGGAGTGAAAAATAGTTCACGTCGTGAGGTAGAGGGTCGAGTATAGAATTACCGTAAGTTTTACTATATATGCTGCCGAATTTGCCGTTTCCGACGGTTGCGGGGTCTTCCGGTTTTTCATCCTGAAACTCCACCAGAACGGCAAGTATCTTCAGGGAATCCGGAGATTTTCTGCCTGCGGGCACAGGGTCCGCCGGCATGTTACCCTTCAAATTAAACGTTTGGGCAGATAGACTGCCCAAACATAAAAATGACAACAGAAAGAGGAATATTTTTTTGTGCATTTAGTTAAATCCCGCGGGGTAGGCCTTTTGTTTGTGTAGTAGACTGTCCCCAGCCTATTAAAAGAGTAAATCTTAATGTATCTGAAAGCGGATGATTTTCGCCGCCCTTAAAGACCGAAGTAGTAATATAGCTGAAATCGAAGCCATACATATCATAACGTATACCGGCGCCGAGTGTGAGGAATTTTCTGTTACCGTAGCTGGGGTCTTCATAGAAGTAACCGCTTCTAACGGCAAACTGATAATCCCCTGCCTGTCCGTATACATATTCAAGACCCATTGAAGAGACTACGTCTTTTAATTCTTCCTTCAGAGGCTGGTCGCCCCAGGAAGTAAAGATAGCCTTATAGAAATCATCCTTGGGTGTCTTTTTGCTTACGAGCAGTTTGCTGAAGTCGAGCGTATAGGTAAGCGAGTTAAACTCGTCGTCCAGAATTTTATATGCAAAGCCCAGGCGGAAGTTAGTAGGAATAGGATCTGCCTGCGCCTTGTTAATATAATAGATCTTGGGACCTATGTTGCTGAGGTTGAAGCCGATTGAGAATCTGTTGCCTATGTCCTCACCGGTAAAAGGAATTTCCAGCCTGCTGGGTCTCCACATACCGCCAAGGTCGAAGCTGACAGTAGTAGCACTGCCTTCGCCGAGCTGTTCACCGACTTTAATTTTTCCGGAAAGCCTGCTGTGTATAAGCCTGAAATTAAGTCCAAGTCCCCAGTCGGGAGAAACCTTAGTAGCATAGCCGACTGTAACTGCGGCATCGAATGAATGGAATCTGCCGAGTTCGGTAGGATCTGATTCGCCTGTCTGAATAAACTCGCCGAAGTTCATATAAGTGATGCTTGAAGTGATGCTGCCGTCGATTTCAGGAATATACTGGCGGTAAGTCAGATAATCATAAAAAAGATCCAGCTTAAACTGAGGCAGCCAGTTACTGTGTGTAATGCTCAGTTCGGTACCACTCTGGAAAGCAATGCCGGCCGGATTCCAGAATATAGCCGCAGAGTTATCCGCCAGGCCCGCACCAGATTCGCCTATACCGCCGGCTCTTGAATCGGGAGCCAGAAGCAGGAACGGTACGGCAGACTCGCCGCCCTGTGCAAATGAAACCCTGCTTATACACAGCAATAACGCCAAAAGCAGTATAAGCTTTGATAGACCTTTCATCTTATCCTCCGGTAAATAGATTATATTATTCTCTTTGTTCATTTTTTTTCTTGTTTATTTATAGATACTTGAGCCATGTTTTCATCTTATTACAGCAAGTTTGCCGAGCACTTCCTGTTTATTTTCGTCGCCGGCACTCTTAACAATTAACTTATACAAATATACACCGTTTGCAAGTAAGTTTCCGTCATTATCTCGTCCGTCCCAGTCAATTCTTACAAATTTATCGGTAATGGACATGCCTTCAATTTCCCTTATCATTCTGCCGGCAATAGTATAAACCTTAATTTTCACGTCTACAGGAGTACTCGTATTCCGCTGGAAGGTAAAAGTAGTATTAGAGCTAAATGGGTTAGGATAATTTAATACGTCACGAACTACAAGATCACTCCCGCCGACTACTGTGAAATGCTCTTCTGCCTCTGAAGAATTATTAAAGATATCCCATGCCCTAACCTGTACTTTATAGTCCCCAGTTTCAAGACCATTAAATTGATACTTTATGGTGCCCGATTTCCCGCCAGCGTTCAGATCGCCCACAAAATAGCTGGAAAGGTCTATTGGGCTGGACTCATTTCCATTAAGAATTCCGGTAATCTTGTGGCCTATTCCGGTACCTGTTGTATTAAGCCCTGAATCATCCTTTAACTTTACATCCATTACAGAATTAGGACTTATCAGGTATGCTGAAGTGTTCTGAGCGTCGTCGAAAGTAATGTCAATCTGCGGCCCCTTCTGGTCGTTAACAGCGCTGGAGTCCGTTCCGCCGACGACGATGCTATTTGTATATCCAACCACATTATCGCGGTTACCGTTGTATAGGTAGGCCACAACCTTTCCGTTTTTGTTCTCATAGGAAATATCCTTCGGCATCTGGAATTCAGTTGAGAACTGGCCGCTCTTAACCGAAACCATTCCCCTGAAAAGAAGTCCGCCCTGGTATGTAGCCGGGCTTCCGCCATATTCTTTCATTGCAATCAGCTTCTGCGAATCGTAAACAGAAACTATTCCTTCGCCGTTAAAAGAGCCATCTAAAGAGCCGTCCGGTTTTTTAACCGAGCCGTCTATTTTAGTCTTTGAAAGCGCCTTCAGCTGAACGTTAAGCAGGGGGGTCTTGTGATTTACCGAATCCACACTGGCTGCCTGAACCGGCACCAGAAGACGGAGTGTAGGATCTCCGAAGAGATGGAACTTCAGGTCATTTATGGAATTCTTGTTCATCTTGGTTGCATAGTAGCTTTTACCAACGGGCTGTACGTATCCCGTGGAATCCCTCCTAAAGAGATTCGAATAGAATTCTTTAGCCAGTTCAAAATTATCTCCCGAGTAGACAGTCCTTGCGGCGGTAAAAGATCCGATTGAGCCTGAATTGGGCTTTAAGATCATGAGTTCCGTTGAGCTCTGTGTACCGGGTGCATCGTAGCGCCCGAAATCGCACGTGGCAGCAATTAAAAAGAAAAGCTTGTTGTTTACCAGCTGAGGTATTGTAACGCTCTTTTCAAAGACGTACTCATGTGCCCAGACCTCCGGGTTTCCATGGCCTATCCAGTTTAAGATAAGCGTGCCGTCGTTAACGGCTTTTATAATAGCCTGGTTAACCGCGGGCTTTCTTCTGCCGGTGCCGGTTGCAACGGTCGGGTAAAACTCCTCATAAATCTTATTCTGGTCGAAAGTCTTCGGAATATAAGAATTTGAAACCGTTTCAGACTGGTTGGCATGCTCGGCAGCTTCAGGGCCGTCGCTGGTATAGGCATCATCGGCAACCATTGTAATAAGATTGCGCCAGGTGCCGAGATCGGACTTGGTTTCGTAATAGATAATCTTATCAACTGCATCCATAGCCTCTACGGATGTCGTAGCATTGATTCTGCCGATGGCAAGGTCAAGTATATTGTCGTTGCCTGCAACAGTCACATAAAAATCGTCGGAGACGTATGAGTTGATGTAATAATACGATTCAGCAGATTCATAAGGAATAACGAAGTTCTGCCCCACCTTCTCAAGATCTTTATAGTCATAATCGCCGTCACCCAAAAGGAGCACATATTCAGGTTTAACGGTCCAGTTGTCGTATGCATAGCGGATAAAGTTCCTTATGGCACTGACGTCTTTCATACCGTTTGAAAACTCATTGAATATCTGGTCCACATCAACCACAGATGTAGAAATCTTAAACTTAGCCTCGCCTTCCTTAAAAGCCTTCAGGCGGTTAGCTGCGTCGATGAAGTTCTTATGTGTGATAATGATAAACTTTGCCTCAGGAGTTGCATGCACATTCGAATTACTCATTTCGGTAAATTTACCCGGTGTCTGGAAAGCCGTAGATGCAACAGCCAGATATTTTGACACGCGGCCTTTTACAGACGGAGCCCTGAAAGTGCAGTCGCCCCCGGAGATTGCGGCTCCCGAGATGAGCTTTAAGTTTGCATTGTCTGTAATATCAAAAACCTGTATGTCGCTTCTGGTGAATCCGTTAAGCCTGAACTCGTTGACGCCAGTTGTATCATAGGAATAGAACAAGACGGCATCATTAAACGCTTTAAGCTGCTTTTCGTAATAAATCTCAAAATAGTTCAGATAACCTGTAGACTGGCTTCCGGGGCTGGGCTTATAAGTAAACTTCAGCATGCTCCTGTCTTCAGATAGCGTTGACTTGTAGGATGCGTTATAAACCTGGCTGATTGCGTAATATGACTGCGGATCGTCCAAACGATCCTTACCCACACCTCCGATATACGCGCTCAGAACCGGAGTGGAATTTTCCTGCAGGCTTACGACAGCGCTGTATTCAGACCGGTTTACAAAGTTGAATGTGTAATTAATCTGGCTTCCGCTTACAACTCCATTAAGATTTGTAAGATAAGTCCTGCTGCTGCTTGTTTCCGAGAAGTCCTCTCCCACATACTGCCTGCCGCTGTTCATCAGCTTATACAGGTCCACTTCCCAGGAAGCAAAAGCCTTTGTTGTCGCCTGAACATAATCAGGGTTCTGCGCAGAGCTTGAAACGGTCTGCATTTTCTTTGAAACACCCTGGCCGAAAGTAAGCCAGTAGTAGTTGCTGTTAGAATAGGGATGAAAATATCTGATAACCTTGTGACTTGCGGTATCATAATCGAAGAACTGGTTTGTGCGACCGTAGAAGAGTACGTAGTCGTCACTGTTAAACTTTCCGTCGTCCTGTGTCTTATTCAGATAAACAGCATTTTCCACAGGATCGTTAGGAACGTTAAGTCTGAGAGCCTCGGGAAGGACTTTCCCGCCGTTATTGTAAATTCTTATGGTTTTAGGATCCACTGACGAAGGATCAATTCCCTGGTCCTTTAAGAAGCTGGCAGTAATTTTATAGATCCCTTCCTGGGGGACTTCAAAGCGGAACCATCTTCCATTTGAAAGAACGCTGTTAACAACCGTTTTGCCAAGCTTGTGTGCCGGCGTTGAAATGCTGAAATTTTTAGCCGCCTGGTAGTTCAGTATGCTTTCCTTAAGAAGATCCTCATCCTTTGCGGCAACACCGGCAGCGGTTTTTGCCGGAGCAAAGTTAATCCTTATTACTATTTTCTTATAGATCCTTATAGTATTTTGGGCAGCGTCGAACTGAACAGGGCAAACGTTAACCGTCTGTACGGGAATGCTTCTGGCCATTCCGAATCTGCCGAAAGAAACCAGGTCGTTCATCTCATAGCTCTGATACTTGTCGCTTATAACGTTGCTATAGGAAAGCATGCCGTTTTTATAGACAGCTTTCTTTACAGGGGCCACCCTGCCCTGGAGTTCCACGTAGTCCGAAGACACAACCTGAATGGTATTACCGGACTCACCCGGGACACCTACAGAGAATGATGCAACAGGAATAGCAGGCATGCCGAAATCCTGCGGATTCAGGACTTCTCCGCCGCCAAAAGAAATATGCCTATAGGACTGGTTATTAATAATAACAGATGAAGTATCTGTATACTTGGGAGTAAATTCCAGCGTGACAGACCTGGTGTCTGAAGATATGACCTTTATATCCTGGTCTGCTAATAAAGGAATAGCGGATAATAGGATAAAGGTAAATATAAAAAAGTATTTGCTTTTCATGCTTCCCAATAGTAGCCGCCCCCGTATTGAATTAACAAACGGCAGCCTGCTCAAAATGATTTAATAAATTCCACTTGTGAAAACTTGTTATAAAAGTAGCAAATACTCTATATACTTCCTTTTTTTTGGACAAATTTATGATATGGCGGTATCTTTGTCAAGTCAAATTACAATTTTAATTAATTATAATTTGAGCTACATTCCTCTTATTTAATAAAAAGAAAGAAAGTAAAAGTCAACTGAAATTTTAAATTAACTGTTAAAAGTTTTTCCAATTGCGTAAGAACCTAATATTCTTACGGAATGGGATATTTCTTTCAGGTGATTTAGAGCATTTACTATTTTTTTATCTTTAGCGCTTCCAATAAGATCCATATAGAACAAATACTGAAAAGTTTTTGCCGGCTTAGGGCGCGATTCGATCTTTGTAAGGTCGATATCGCGGAGGGCAAATACACTTAAGGCTCTGAACAGGGAGCCGGGCGTGCTGATAAGGTCAAAGCAAATTGAAGTCTTGGTATTCCTTGCCGGGGCTTCGGCTGCTTTTGAAGAAATGACCACAAAACGTGTAAAATTCTTCTTTTCGTTCTGAATGTTGCTGCTGATAACCTTAAGGTTGTACTTTTCAGCCGCATTTCTGCTTGCAATTGCAGCAGCCGTATCGTCCATTGAAGAAACTATCTTAGCCGCTCCGGCCGTGTCATATTCAGGAATAACTTCAGTATTTTTTAATTTTGTCAGGAATTTTGAGCACTGCCCGAGCGCCTGAGGATGAGAATAGATCCTCCTTATTTGGGAAAGTTTATGTTTATCCTTACCCAGCAGATAATGGTGGATCTGGAGGTTTAATTCCCCGACTATGGTAAGCGTATAATTCAGCAGCAGGTCGTATGTTTCGAAAACGCTCCCGTAGAGTGAATTTTCTATAGGAACGACGCCGAAATCGGCTTCACCTTTTGAAACCTTCTTAAAAACAGAATCGAAGGTAACCGAAGGTGAAAGGCGGATGTTTTTGCCGCCGAAATACTTAATTGACGCCATTTCGCTGTAGGCGCCGGGTTCTCCCTGATATGCAATAACCTTCATTTTATACAGCCATCAGATTTAAGATGGAAATAAGAAAGCCGGCTTTTTTCTTCAATTCATCGAGTCCCGAACTGTTTTCAAAGGCAAAATCGGCCCATTCTTTTTTAACCTCATCAGGGATCTGGTTTTCCATTCTTTTCCTGACGGCCTCTTCAGTCATTTTCCCCTTTTCAAGCACGCGTTTTATTCTTGTTTCCACGGGTGCAAGAATAAGCACCACATAATCAAACATGTCCTCCATTTCGGCTTCATAAATAAGTGCCGCCTCAACAATAACAAATTTATTAGTTTTGGAGTATTCTTTTACTTCATCATTTATTTCTTTTATTACCACCGGGTGAACAATTGAGTTAATTTTATTAACTCCTTCAGGGCTGGAGAATACCTTTTCTGCCAGGTATGCGGTATTTACTCCCGAAGCGCTGTAGGTAGCTGCCCCGAAGGCTGAGATTATTTTTTTCCTTACAGATTCATTTCTGAAAAGGATGTCCTTGGCTTTTTTATCGGCATTAATAACCGGGAAGCCATTTTCTTCCAGAAAGCGGCAGAATTCAGTTTTCCCCGAACCGATGCCGCCTGTAACGGCCACTGAAAAAGATTTTCCCATTTTCACCTTAAATTGTTCATTTTACAAAGATAATGAAGTAATAAGATAACGAATTAAGAGGAACTATAAAATATTTCAGATCAAAAAAAATGCCATTCTGCGCAAGCAGAATGGCATTCTTAATACTAACTGATAAATCTATCTTGCGTAAGAAATTTTTCTTACTTCTCTTATAACTGTAACTTTTATCTGTCCGGGATACTCCATTTCTTCCTGAATTTTCTGTGCTATATCATATGCAAGCCTGTCGGCAAAAACATCGTCAACTTTATCCTGTTCAACCACAACCCTTATTTCACGTCCGGCCTGTATGGCATAAGTTTTCGCAACACCTTCAAAGGATTTAGCGAGGTTTTCGAGGTTTTCCAGCCTTTTGACGTAGCTTTCGAGCGGTTCACGCCTGGCGCCGGGACGGGCACCGCTGATTGCATCGGCAGCCTGAACAAGAGCTGAGATCGGGTGCTCCATTTCAATATCGTCATGGTGGCTTCCGATAGCATTAACGATAACCGGATGCTCCTTGAATTTCTTTGCAAGATCGTAGCCCAAAAGTGCATGTGGACCTTCAATGGAGCGGTCGATTGTTTTACCAATATCGTGCAGAAGTCCGGCACGTTTGGCAAGGTTTGTATCGATACCGAGCTCTGCGGCCATAATACCGGTAAGGTATGCAACCTCAATTGAATGCTGAAGGAGGTTCTGTCCGTAGCTTGAGCGGTACTTCATACGTCCGACGTGTTTAATAATTTCCTGGTGAGCACCATGCAGGCCAAGCTGAATGAAAGTATTCTCGCCTTCGTGCAGGACAGCTTCTTCTAATTCAACGCGGACTTTTTCAACAATTTCTTCAATTCTGGCCGGGTGTATACGGCCGTCGGAAATAAGTCTTTCGAGTGCAATTCTGGCCACTTCGCGCCTGAACTGGTCGAAAGCCGAAAGTATAACAGCTTCTGGCGTATCATCAACAATTACGTCCACTCCTGTAGCAGCTTCAAAGGCGCGGATATTTCTGCCTTCACGGCCAATAATCCTGCCCTTCATTTCTTCATTCTGGATCTGGACGACAGAAACAGTAGTTTCCACTGAGTGGTCCACTGCCGTTCTCTGGATTGCCTGAATAACAATTCTCTGGGCTTCTTTCTTAGCTTCAAGCTTAGCCTGGTCGCGCACGTCCTTGATCAGGTGTGTAGCGTCGGTTCTGGCCTGGTTGACCATATTTTCCATGAGCATTTTCTTGGCTTCCTCAGCCGTAAGGGCTGCGATCCTTTCCAGGCGCACATTCTGCTCATAGATTAATTTGTCGAGATCAGCACTTTTCAAATCCAGATTCTGCCTTTGAACAGCGATATCTTTTTCCAGAGCCTTGGTATCTTTTTCTTTTTTAATTATCAGTTCATATTTCTTATCAATATTTTCTTCGCGTATTGAGAGCTGCTTTTCATAATTTTGTACTTTTTGTCTCTTCTGATTTATCTCCGAATCAAATTCCTGTTTCTTACGCAACCATTCGTCTTTAACTTCTAATAATTTTTCTCTTTTAATATTATTGGATTCTTTTTCCGCATCGGAGAGTATGTGTTTAGCTCTTTCCTCAGCAGAAACAATACTTTTCTTACCAAGTTTCGAATTAAACAGCCATCCCATGTAGAACATTACAACCACAACAACTGCAATCAGTAGTATTAGTAACATCAGATCCATCTGCAGATCCATTTTTCCTCCACAACAAGTAGGATTTTTTTCAAATTTTCCGCAACTGCCAGCCCAAATTAACAAGGAAGAACCCTGTTAATTTAGTGTGGGAAATTGCCCGAACGCTTTTTGCTTCCACTGCCATGCCGCAAAGGACATGGTCCCGATTCTATCGGGATGAGGCCTGCAATAGACGTCGTAAGTCAATAACCCCGAGTTTAGAAGTTAGTTCTTCATATAATTTAAACTAGCAGTGCGGAATTAAATTCTTTAAGATGGGGTTGATATATGGGACTCTTCCGTAAGAAGCTTAATTCTTTTTATTTTGTCAATTGCCAGATTACTGAATTCTCTAAACTTGTTTTTCTCAAGAAACAGGTCGTAAGCGATATTTAAAGAAGCAATGATAGCAATTGTCTGTATAGGCTGATCAGGTAATTCGTCTTTGGTATCGTTCATCACCTTATTGACGTAGTGCGCCAACTCAGTAGCCAGTTCCTCGTTTTCAACCAATAGAGAATACTCTTTATCGAATATTTTTAGTTTCAGCTTCTTTTTGTTAGTCATTGTATATCTTTTCCATCAAACAGACAATATATTTAAGAACGTAAATGAAAATCAATTTTACTAATCAGTTCATTGATTTGTGCTTTCAGGTCTTCCCGGTCTTTTCTATTAAGGGTCCCCCCGTTTCTAAGATTGTTATTTTCCCTTTTTAAGTCTTCCAGTTTAGACTCCAGCTCGATAACTTTGCTTTTCAAGCCGGAATTTTCAAATACAAATTCCCTGTTCGTTCTTTCCAGAGTTTCAATTCTGGCAAGAAGATCCTTGCTTTTTTTGGACTGGGCCAGAAACTGCTTTTCCAAAGCGTTCAGCTCTTCCAAAATTATATCATATTTTGATAACTCAGTCAACTGGTCCCTCTAAACTCTGCATTTAATTGTTTAATTACAGCTTCAACAGCACGGTTAAAATCCTTATCAACTTCCTCGTCCTTTAAGGTCCTGTTTTCATCATAATATTCCAATGAAAACGCCATGCTTCTTTTTCCGGGCCCTAGATTTCCGCTTTCAAAAATATCAAACAGTTCTACTTTCTTCAGGAGTTCAGAACTGCTCTTAGAAATAAGAGCAATAACCTCCTGGCTGGTTACTTTTGTATCGAGAATAAAAGCACAATCCCGCAAAACTTTCGGGAATTTCAACAATCCCTTAAATCTCTTCTGCGGAACAGGAATTTCTGCCAGAGCATTCAGGTTCAATTCAAAACAATATACTTCCTGCGATATATCAAATTTCTTTAGTATGTCCTTGCGGACAAGACCGCCCCGGCCCACGACCTGATCTTTATACTTTTTTTCGAAAGTATATTCAAAATTTTTATTTTCAACTAGATTATATGAATCTACTAAAACATTGTCAAGGCAAATCTTTTCTAGAAAGCTATTGACAAATCCCTTTAAATCATATATATCAAAAGCTCTTTCTTTGGAATACCAGTTTACGCTTTCAGCTTTTCCTGTAATTAGAAACATCATCTTGGGAGTTTCGCTGAAGTCCTTAAAGCTTAAGATTTCCCCTTCGGTAATTTTATTAAACACGTGTCCTATTTCAAAGAGCTTCAGGTTCTTTTCACCCACGTTCAGGTTTTTGCTTACGGCATACAACGCCCCTGGCAGGAGCGATGTTCTAAGGGCAGCCATATCGAAGCTGAGGGGGTTCAGCATTTCAACGGGGCTTCCCGTAAGCTCGGAAATTTCCTTCGACTGGAGTGAATTGCTTATAATTTCATAAAATCCCAGGCCATTGGCAATATTTCTGAGAGTGTCCTTGAATGCCGACTGGTCAGTTTTCCCGCTTAATGTGATGGAAATCTTTTCAACGGCAGGAATTTTATCGTAGCCGTAAATTCTGGCAATTTCCTCGATAAGGTCTATTTCACGTTCAATGTCGGGCCTGAATGTAGGCACTTCAAAAGTCATTTCATCCGTGTCTTCAGAAACCGCATTAAGTCCAAGATTTATTAAAATATCTTTTACTTCGTTTTTAGCAACGTCAAATCCCAGAATTCTTTCTATCTGGTTAAATCTCAGGGTCACCTTTTTAGGTTCAATTTTACCCGGGTAAACGTCGATTATTCCGGAGCTTACTTCTCCCCCGCCCAGTTCAGCCATAAGCTGCATTGCCCTGTTGGCGGCGTAAGGGGTAATGTTGGGATCGGTTCCCCTCTCAAAACGGTACGAAGCATCTGTAGAGAGGATAAGCGATTTGGCAGTTTTTCTGATGGAAGAAGGATGGAAGTATGCCGATTCCAGAAGAATATTCTTCGTTTGACTGGTAACCTCAGAATTTTCACCCCCCATAACACCCGCAATTGCAACCGGTTTTTCAGCGTCGCAGATCATAAGGTCGCTTGAGGTAAGCTTTCTTTCCTTGGAGTCGAGCGTGGTAAAAGTTTCCCCGTCGGCAGCGCGTCTAACAACAATCTTCTGTCCCTGAAGCCTGTCAAGGTCGAATGCGTGCAGCGGCTGGCCAAGTTCATGGAGTATGAAGTTTGTTACGTCTACAATGTTATTTATGGGTCTGAGGCCAACGCTTGTAAGTTTCTTCTTAAGCCAGTCGGGAGATTCCTTAACGGTAACGTTCCTGATAACGCGCGCAGTATATCTGGGGCAGTTTTCAGTGTCAAGGATTTCAACCGAAGCCAATTTTTCAATTTTTTCGCCGCTTTCTTTAACACTGACTTCCGGGAGCTTAATCTTCCTGTTAAAAATTGCAGCCAGGTCGCGTGCAACGCCAATATGGCTTAAGGCATCCGGTCTGTTTGGGGTAATTGCAACTTCAATTACCACGTCGTCCAGGCCGAGGGCTTCTTTAAGAGGTGTTCCGGGCTGAAGGCTATTGTCGAGGACCATAATGCCCTGGTGGTTATCGCTGAGACCAAGTTCGCGCTCACTGCAGATCATACCCATTGAAAGTTCGCCGCGGAGCTTAGCCTTGGTGATCTTAAAGCCGCCTTCGGGAATAACAGCGCCTATTTTGGCAAATGCCACTTTCTGGCCTTCTTCCACGTTCGGAGCGCCGCAGACAACATTAAACTCGTCATTGCCCGTTGAAACAATGCACACTGAAAGCTTATCTGCGTTGGGATGTTTTTTCTTTTCTTTAACATAGCCCACAACGATATTATCGAACCCGCTGCCCTTTTCCTCAACGTCCTCAACTTCGAGGCCTGAGATGGTAAGCTTATCGATAATTTCGCCCGAGGCAATGCCTTCTAAATCAATGTAGTCTTTTAACCAGTTAAGAGATATCTTCAAAATGAAACTCCAAATATTTATCCGCCCAAATATTTATCCGCCGCGGCGGATTTTTTCAGCCTTAAAACTGTTTTAAAAATCTTAAATCGTTTTCAAAATACATTCTTATATCAGGGATATCGTATTTGAGAATGGCAATGCGTTCAATGCCCATACCAAAAGCATATCCGGTATATTTTTCGGGGTCGTAGCCTACAGCCTTAAAGACGTTAGGATCGACCATTCCGCAGCCGAGTATTTCGAGCCAGCCCGATCCTTTGCACATTCTGCAGCCTTTGCCGTGGCAGATGTAGCAGGTAATATCCATTTCGGCACTCGGTTCTGTAAATGGAAAGAAACTGGGACGGAAGCGGTATTTAAGGTCACTTCCGTAGAACTGACGTGCAAATGAAACCAGTGTGCCTTTCAGTTCGGCGAACGTGACGTCCGTATCTACATAAAGGCCTTCCACCTGATGGAACAGGCAGTAGCTTCTGGCGCTGATGGCTTCATTACGGTAAACCTTTCCCGGCATAATAACGCGTACGGGCGGTTCCTGTGAAGTCATTACCCTCACCTGAACAGGTGACGTATGGGTTCTCAGGAGGTAATTTTTATTTACAAAAAATGTATCCTGCATATCCCTAGCCGGATGGTCGGGCGGGAAGTTCAGGGCTTCGAAGTTATAATAATCGGATTCCAGTTCGGGACCTTCAGATACAGAAAAACCCAAGCCTTTGAAAATAGTTTTAATTTCATCAAGTGTCTGGGTCAGAATGTGTTTGCTGCCTGTTTCAATTTTTCTTCCCGGCAGCGAAAGGTCGACGACGTGATGATCCTTAGCCGATTCAGATTCGAGCTTTTCCCTGAGTTCGTCGAACTTCAGCTGGACTGAATTGCGCAGTTCATTCAGCTGTTTGCCGATGAGCGGTTTTTCATCCCTGGAAACGTTCTTCAGGTCGTCGAACAGGGTTGACACAAGGCCTTTACGGCTCAGGTATTTAACCCTGAGTTCTTCCAGTGTCTTCAGGTCGCTGACCGTCTGGATCTCGCGGCTGAAGTTTTTATCAGTTTCACTAATAGTTTGCAGTATATCCATATCATTCAAGTTGATGTAGGTACGGGCACATAAACCTTTTAAAACCCAAAAGCCCGAGAACCGGATTCAAGAAAAATTCCAGAATCAGTCTCAGGATAAAAGCAAGGAGTTCATGCAATGCAGAAACCCTTTTTGCGGTCATTTTCTTAGTTTAATGCCGGGACCTGAATACAAAAAAAATACTCCCTGGAATTTACATAAAGTAAATAATTCCAGGGAGGTACAAAAATTAACTAAGACAAACCTTTACAACTTCAGAAAAAGCACCTGGATTTTCGAGAGCCATACCTGCCAGTACCTTTCTATTAATGTTGATGCCTTTGACATTCAAAGCATTAATAAGTTTTGAATAAGTAGTACCATTCAACCGGGCAGCGGCATTGATTCTTGCGATCCAAAGTCTTCTGAATGTTCTTTTCTTTAATTTTCTGTCTCCATAAGCATGCACAAGGCCTTTTTCCACGGAGTTCTTAGCGACGGTATAGACCTTGCTTCTAGCACCCCAATAGCCCTTGGCCATACTTAGAATTTTCTTGCGTCTTCTATGTGAAGCAACTTTATTCTTAGAGCGTGGCATAATTTATCCTTATAACTTTATTGAATCATTATTTTGATACGTTTAGTATCAGCTTTCGATGCAACAATCGAATGTCTTAAGCTGCGTTTTCTTTTGCGGCTTTTAGTAGTCAGAATGTGGCTTTTAAAAGCTTTGTGTCTTTTTACTTTGCCGCTGGCAGTCAGCTTAAAAGATTTAGCTGCACCGCGGTTACTTTTCATCTTGGGCATATCGCTTATACCTGTTATATATTAGTTTTCTTTTTAGATTTCACTTTCAAAGGGACCAGAATAACATTCATTGCCTTGCCTTCAAACTTCATTTCAAACTCAGGTTTGGCAACATCTTCCATTTTCGCAATAAAATCCTTCAGGAGGTTTTCGCCATGCGCTGTATAGGCCAGTTCCCTGCCCTTAAATATTACAGAAACCTTTACCTTGTTACCTTCCTCGATAAAGTTTCTTGCGTGGCGGACCTTAAACTCAAAGTCGTGAGTATCTGTATTCGGGTGAAGTCTGATTTCCTTAAGAATAGAGACCACCTGATTTTTCTTTTGAGTTTTCTCTTTTTTCTGAATTTCGTAAACAAACTTGCCGTAGTCGACAATTTTGCAAACCGGGGGATCGGCCTGCGGAGCAATCTCCACCAGATCCAGCCCTTTATCCTGTGCATGTCGCAGGGCATCGCGCCCCGATAAAATACCTAACTGACTGCCATCAGAGTCGATCAGCCTAACCTTAGGAACTCTAATCTCCTCGTTTACGCGGTGTTTCATTGTTTTTTGAGAGATATTTAACCTCTTTGTTGTTATTGTTTTTTAGTTATAATTTCGTCAAGAATTTTAGCTTTAAAATCTGCCAGTGCCATACTGCCCAGGTCGCCTGTTTTGTGCTGTCTGACAGAAACCGAATTGGAATTGGCTTCCTTCTCACCTACAACCAACATATAAGGAACCTTTTTGGTTTCCCAATCCCTTATTTTATAGCCTATCTTTTCGTTTCTCTTATCTAATTCAACCCTTACGTCATATTTCTGAAGTTCGTCAGCCACTGTCTTTGCATAGTCATAAAAATTCTGCGAAATCGGAACAACAGCAACCTGTATCGGAGCGAGCCATACCGGGAAAGCTCCGCCATAGTGCTCAATTAAAACTCCCATAAAGCGTTCAATGGAACCGAGCAAAGCTCTGTGAATCATGAACGGGGTATGTTCTTTTCCATCCTCGCCTATATACTTCATGCCGAAGCGCTGAGGCATATTGAAATCGAACTGAATAGTGCTCATCTGCCATTCACGGTTAAGAGCGTCTTTAATCTTAATATCAATTTTAGGTCCGTAGAAAGCGCCGCCGCCTTCATCAATCTTATAGCTTAAGCCTTCCTTCTGCATGGCAGTTTCGAGCGATTTTGTAGCTCTTTCCCAGAGTATTTCATCGCCGACTGACTTTTCAGGTCTGGTAGAAAGATAGAATTCCATCTTTTCAAAGCCGAACGAGCGCCACATAAACATTGAGAAGCGGAGGACCTCAATAATTTCGTCTTCCATCTGCTCCTCGGCGCAGAAGAGGTGCGCATCGTCCTGAGTAAAGCCTCTTACGCGTAAGAGTCCGTGCAGAACGCCGCTTTTTTCATAGCGGTACACCGTACCGAGCTCAGCCCATCTGTAGGGCAGGTCGCGGTAAGAGCGCAGGTGCGTTTTATAGATCATAATGTGGAACGGGCAATTCATCGGTTTAACGTAATAATCGAGCTCGTCCACCTGCATGGGTGCATACATGCTGTCTTTATAAAAGCCTAAGTGTCCGCTGGTTTCCCAGAGCCAGCTTTTGCCCATGTGGGGCGTATAAAGAAGATCGTAGCCGTTATTTAAATGGGCTTTTCTCCAGAAGTTCTCAATTTCCAGGCGGAGGCGTGCGCCTTTAGGGTGCCAGTAAACGAGACCTGGACCTGCTTCCTCGTGAAGGCTGAACAGGTCTAGTTCGCGCCCGAGTTTACGGTGGTCTCTTTTCTTTGCCTCTTCGAGGAACGTCAGATAGTCGTCGAGCATTTTTTTCTTAGGGAAAGAGATGCCGTAGATTCTCTGGAGCTGTTTATTATGCTCGTCGCCTCTCCAGTAAGAGCCGGAGACGGTAAGGAGCTTTACAAATTTTATTTTTCCGGTTGAAGGCAGGTGAGGACCTGTACAGAGGTCAGTAAATTCACCTTCCTTATAGATGCTGATTGCCCCGGCATTTTCATCCAGTTCGCCGATAATTTCGACCTTATAGGGGTCGCCTTTAGTTTCAAAGAACTTCAGGGCCGCACCTTTGCTGAGTTCCTCTCTCTGGAACGGGTTATTCTGCTGAGAGATTTCGGCCATGCGTTTTTCGATTTTTTTAAGGTCATCCTCAGTAAAAGGAGAATTGACGTCGACGTCATAATAGAATCCCGAATCGATAGCGGGACCTACGCCGAACTTAGCCTCAGGGTAAAGCGAAGTAATAGCATGAGCCATAAGGTGAGAGGTGGAATGCCAGTAGGCTTCCTTCCCCTTTTCGTCATCAAAGGTATAAAGCCTGAGAGTAACGTCTTTAGTTAAAGGAGTGGACAGATCTCTCTCCTGGCCGTCAACTTCAGCAATCAGAGCCTCTTCAGCCAGTCTTCTGGAGATGGACTCTGCAACCTGGTAAGGGGTAACGCCCTTATCAAATTCCTTTACGCTCCCATCGGGAAAGCTTACCTTGATTTTTTCCATAATATCTTTCTCTTTAAAAAAAAACGGAGCGAACTCCGATTCTGAGTGGGTTCTAGAGGAGTCGAACCTCTGACCTTCTGCACGTCAAGCAGACGCTCTAACCAACTGAGCTAAGAACCCAGACCGACAAAGGATTCACTCTGATTAACCTCTTGTCAGGAGGGTCAGATCCAATATTTTAGTACCGAGGGCCGGAGTCGAACCGGCACGGGTATAAATACCCACAGGATTTTAAGTCCTGTGCGTCTACCAATTCCGCCACCCCGGCAAAAAATGAATTGGAATACAAATATATAATTTTGCCGAAAATTATGCAAGAACTTTTAATTTAATCCCCTAAAAGGGGACATTTCCGGCCAGAGAGAGATAACCTGCGTCAGCCATGCCCGCCTGCCGGCAGATGGTTTCATATCTGTAATTATAATAGTCACATGACTACAAAATTACACGGATATAAAACAGATAAAAACTGTCGTTGATATTTCCGCGGCAAGATTATAAATATACGCATTAAATGATGAAAAATCAGGCAGAAATAAATTTTTTGGCGGGAATTTATTGCAAAATAAGGATGGAATACTTATCTTTGTATAGTTCTTTTGGGCCCATAGCTCAGTTGGTTAGAGCATCTGACTCATAATCAGAGGGTCGGTGGTTCAAGCCCATCTGGGCCCACTTAAAAGCCTCATTTTCTATAAGAATCTGAGGCTTTTGTTTTTATACTTCCCTGCCGGTAACATGAACTGCTCTAAAATGAGCTAATTTTATCTCAAAACACGTACATTACGGCTAAGCTTTTATGGATTTTACAACCATACTAAATTCTCGTTTACTTATTAAGGTCTCATTCATTTAAAAAGGTATTCAGCTTAACCTGCGTCTCTGTTAATGTAAATATTGTTTTATAAAAGCCATTATCTTTGTTCGTAAGCAATTTCATACTCGGTAATTTCGTCCTGAAAACCACCTGGACGAGTCCTACATTTTGAAGACATTTCTAAATAATTCGTGATCTTGCAATTAGGAAGATACGTTTGAGTTTCTTCCGTCATTATGCATCTCCTTTTGTTAAGTTAATAAATATAGATCTTTGCAACATTAATATAATCGATTCTGAATTTAATGCCCCAAATACGAACTAAGCGAAGCTTCAGCCCTCCCGCAAGTACTCCAGAGTTCGGGAACAATATGACATAGCTGCTCGATTTGAGCATGCAGTATTAAAACGTCTTTTTTTGTTAAATTCTGGAATGACAATTCTGTAATCCATTCTCCTAAGTAATTGCACCATTCGTTCTTTACCTTATGTGCAGCTGCTGAAGCAAGGGCAATCCAAACTTCATCCTCCGGAAATATTCTACATTCTGCAGTCTCATGTCTATATTTACGAATAAGGAGCTTTATTTCGCTTGCTAATTCTACACTGCGGGTTACAGAGGCAACAGTTGCCAGCCCTCTTAATACTGAAATTAGAATATCCTTACTCTTAACGTTTTTTAAGTGATATTTTGCAGTACGCAAAGCTTTTGCTGCCAATTGAGCTTGTGTCAAGCCAACACGGAACACTAAGGATGAATTCGCAATCAAAATTAATGAACTTAAACTAATATTATCAGCTTGTAACTCTTCTTCAATGATTCTTAATATTTCATCCGGTGGATCAAACTGTGCTTCAATTCCACCTTCTAATGGGCCAGCAAACCAAGCATGTGGATACTGAATAATGGACATGAGGCTGTCAGATTCATTCCCTAATATCAATTTATCCATTGAGGAGGCCTTTGTTATTGAGACATATTTATTCGCTGTCTGTATAATACGACCAATTAACTCTGCCTTAAGTTGTTGTGGCATGACAAAATCAGGGAACCATCTAGGTTCAAGCCTGAGATCACACATATTTTGTAAATAAAACAGTCCACTCCGACTCTCCTTACCCCATTCAGCGAAACCTGAAATGCTTAATTTCGATTTAATTATTACGCGTTCTAGCAATGATGCATGAGAAAGCGCAGCTAATCTTCTCCAAAATGGAGGCTTTTCTCTTAGTATTTTTGTCCTACATAATTCACCATCGACAAGCATAAATAATCCGGATAACAACCTAAATCTACTCTCAGGGTCTTCGGGATCATCATCTCTAAGTTGTTCTATCATATGTCTAACAAATGGCTCAATTTTTGGATATCTCCTTAAATTGGGAATACCAAATTCAATTGCTCCTACTTTAGAAATAATATCTCCGTTTGCTTGAAGCCAGGCATAAATGTTAATAAGCTCATCTTCGTCAAAATTCTCCTCAATTATTGATACAATAATAGATGAATGCGATGACATCAATAGAGCCATAAGAAATCCTTCAAATGTCTTCCATGAGATAAGTTGTTTTATATGTCCCGGAACTGTTATGTTTGAATACTCAACAATATCCCCACTGCCTTCTGATTCCCCTATCAGCCATTTATAATACTGAACTGAATTCGGAATAATAGAATCTAGGGTGGTAATTTCATAGCCAATTACTGATTCTAATTTTGATGCTATCCATACCGGAGAACTTTGAATATCTCTATGTAATTCATCAAATTCGTCATTTGCCAAAGCACTATTTAAGAGAATGGAGTTCCATTTTTCTTTTATCTGCTTATCTAAATTGAAATCATAAACTATCTTATTCAGTCCATTTATCCTTTCGGTTCTATCGAATGATAAAGCCGAGTAATCCGGCAGAATATAATTGGTTGTATTTTGAGAGATAGAAATATAACGCTCACTGTCATTTATTTGAAACCCAACATTCCACTCTTTTCCAGTAATATCCTTAAAAATTAGTTTGTTATTTTCAGCATACAATTTCCTAATTATGTCGTAAAACATTGAGCGGTCGACAGACAACCCTATATCTTTGATTGTCAACTGTACTTTCTGCAAAATCCCACATGAAGCACAAAATTTCTCATCAGTTAAGAGGGATTCTCTAATTGAAGGTGGCAATAAATTCAGCAATAAAGGTGCAGAAGTTGCCGGTTCAATGAAATTTTCCATAATTACTTAATTTCCTTTTTAATCTCTCCATGAATGACATTTCTAATTGATTTCTTTGCAACCTGTATCAACCATAAATAAGTTTCCGGATCCTCTTCTTTCATTTTGGATAATATATTTTCCTCAAGCCATAACCAGTACTTTTCTCTCCTTTCGGTGGGTATCTCTAACGATTTAAATATTAGAGAATTTAAATTTATTCTGTGCCCATATTCTGCAATTAAAATAGAATCTTCGTCCTTCTGGCAATGTGACCAGGAACGGATGTCTAAAAAATTAAGAATCCATTTTGAATGTGCACGTACGGTAGCTTCATCTAAACCAAAACTCCACTGACTTTTTAAAGTTTCAAAAAAAGTTTGCATCAAGCTGTACAGCCAGAGAGATTCCTTAGGAAGCTGGAGATATTGACTCATCTTAATTTGTAATATATTCTCACGAATTGCTTTAAGCTCTGCTGACTCAACTATTTTTTCACCTATCGCAGCTGTTAGAGATAGATAAGTCGTTAGTTCGTCTTGATCCACTGGTATAAGCATAAAACCAGCTTGCCTCATTTTTGTCCTGTACTCAAACATCTGCTCTTTAGATAACTTATCATCTTGATGGAGCATTTCAATTAAATCTAGAGTAGTAATGATTGGGACCTTTTGAGATCCCAAATCAATGTTTATTTGCTGATTCCAAAATCTATCATCAACAAGTAAAGCATCTGCTCTTCCGGCCAGAGAGACTACTTCCCAGGATGGATGGTGCAAAACTGAAGGATCAAGCTTTTTATCGGAAGCACCCAATGGGCCAAGTTTGATATTCCCCTTTTGAATACCATTAGCTAAAAATTTTCTGATATCTTCAATTGTTTTATTGACATTTAAAGAAAGCTGTTCAAGTGATAAAAGTGTATTTATTCTCTTTATTTCATAAGGTGATATGTAAACTTCAAATCCTGCAGGACCAAGCTTTCCAAGAAGACCAGTGTTTTGCATAAATGAAACAGAAAGATCATCTAAGTAGAGAATGGCACCATCAGGAATAATAACATCAGTTGACCATTGCTTTTCATTTAATTTGAAAAATGCTTTGGCTCTTTGTTCCTCTGAAGCGGTTAACTGGCCTCTTTGTCTGAGCTTATTAATGACAGATGTGCAACTGCAAAGAAAACTGCTATATTCGGTAAGATCAGCTTCTTCGTTCATAAGCGAATCTATTCTGTGAACAGGTGCAGGTCTTACAACATACTTTTTCCTTTCACCTTCGATTATCTCTGCATTTGCTTCAGTTATAAAGGCGGCCAGTTCTTCACCGATTTCATTTGCCAGATCTGAATCGGTGGAGGTACTAGAACTAAATTCTTTTAAATTGCCGCCCGAGAGCAATAATCTTAATTTTTTAGCTTCTTCAATCCTGCTTGGTTGATGAAACGCAACCTTTTGATTTTCTTCAAAAAGCCATCCAAGAGTCGAATGAGGAATTATTATGCATTCAAACGATTCGCCTACGATATCAATTAAATTAAGGAAACCTAAACTCAGTAAAGCATTAGCATCCATTGCAAGTGATCTAGCCTTTGTTAAATTCTTAGATCGTGCACCGCTAATGCAGGGAATAAGTGCCCGTTTCCTGGGATCATTTTCATTTATATTAGCTAATGCGGGCAATAGAAACAGATCTATTAGAGATCTGTTTAAAGATCTAGCTACCCCGAACATTGGAAGGTCCCCTACTTTAAGATGCTCCAACATTTCTGCTTCCCTCTGATCCCATACGGGTTTCTGCTCTAATAATTCTTGTAGAGACATTTTTTGAAATGGACCATCTTCATCTGAAATTTCAGCAGCTTTTTGTAGCCACTTAGAAACCGAATCATCACCTTCCCATCCCCCCCTAGAGGCTATGTAATATGCAGAACTGAGTATGTGGGCATCATTTTCTCTTTTTGTTACTGCGTAGTTAACCAAGTCTTTAACACGTGAGGAACCGATACCCTGAGCTAATAGAGCCAGTTTCATCAATTCCTCAGGTTCACGATTTTCTCTGTTATTCCATTCCTTTTCAATAATTGACTGGAGTGATTTCCAATCACCAGAAACAATTGCCAAATTTATAGCTAAAATCCTATCATCTGCCTGATCCAGTTTTGCTTGTAAAACTTTTAATATTTTCGCAGATTCATTCAGTTCCCCTTCATAATATAAAGCCCAACTCATAAGCTTTTTAATTTTCTCTGACTGGTCTAAAAATTCCGGATATTTCCTAAAGATAGAGACAAGATCCCGATATTGGTAATTATTTGAAAAAGCAGATGCTAGCAGTTCTGCATCTTCTAAAGCATGTGTTAATTCAAATAATACCCCCCCATAATAACATAATCCCTGCCAATCTCTTCTTTCCTCCAACAAACGTACTAGAGCACCTAAATCTTCATAACGTCTTGAGGTTTCATATATCTTTTTTTGCACTTCTACAGGATCAGTTGATGCAGCTTCATTAAGTACTTTGTTTATATTTACTCTCTCTTCTTCGGAAATGCCCTCACTCATCAAAGTTTTTAGACGATTTTCTGCAGATTGTAGTAACCCAGCTTGTACAAGCATTTTAATCTCAAACAAATCCAAAGATTCCTTCTTAGCATACAAACACATCTGAGCCCTGTGCTTATTAATGTAATCTGCTACCTCTTCATGAGTTTTCTTTGTAAATGCTAATGTAAAACGGGCTTTGGCTGCGTTGAAAGACTTACCTCCAGAAATGGTGGATTGTCTTTCAATCTCTTGTTCAACAATGCCAATATCTAATTTTAACCCAAAACGCAAAGCAAAATTTAACCTTCTAAGAGAGTGTTCTTTACTGCGCATACTCTCTTCTAACTTCTGAAGTCCAGATTCTCTTGTAGAGGGATCGCGCAGTTCAAGCCATAGGGCATAGTCTTCTGCACTTTGTGCAGCTTTTATGCATCCAAGCTCCCGAGCCTCTCTGGCAGCTCGAATAAATAGTTCCTGCGCTTTCCTTCGGAAATTAAGGGATATTTTATCTGCAGCAAGTGGGAAAGATGTAACTTCAAACGGTACCTGATAAGGAACTATTGCCTTTAGTTCACCAGTAACTGACTGGACTAGATAAGACATTGCTGCAGCATACAATAAAGCCGGTGTATTTATGAAATCATTATCAGTAAGTTCATTTGTAGAACCAAGAGCCTGATCCCAGGCTCCTGATTCTATCTGCCTTGTAATTAAAAAGTACTTCCCTTCAGAATCAAGTTCTGTTAATTTGATCCCGGATTTATCAATCCATTCGAGGGTTTTAGTTAGCTCATAATGATGGTTTACTATAAATAAAGATGCACTTTTAGTTAATACTGAATCAGATTTCGATAGCCTGTCCAAAGCTTCATTTAAATTACCCTCAGCAGAATCAATAAATGCTTCTGCAACTATAATTTCTTCTGCGTTACCAAGAATCTTAGCATTTTGCAAATAATCTTTGGCCCTTATTAAACTCCCTCCATACGCTAATAACCTTGCACACCATCCAAGGATAATACAAACAACATCATTTGTCCCACCGAAAAGTTCACCATAAAGAACCTTTTCTGCCAGAATAACAATATCTTCATGTGCCGAAGATCCTTCAAAGAAGCGCGCCTTTTTTATTTTAGAGAACTCTTTGTTTATACAATCGTTTATCAGGTACACGGGAGTAAATTTTTCGTAGGGATAAGCTGATTGATCCTGTATTTTCTGCATTTGCTGCAATATCAAATTCGTATTCTTAAAGTTACCTTCACGACTATCTTGTACAAGCAAATTGATGTCATTCCTTAATCCTGATATTGTATCCTGTGCAGTTTGGAAATTTCTTTCAAGCTTGAGTTCAATATTATTAAAATCGGTTTTGGTTATATATTCATTCTGCTTGTTTTCACGATTGTTTTTGATAAAATCTCTAATTAATATGTAGATATCAGAATCGCGCGATTTTGGTTTACAGACAGTGAAATGGTTTGCATCAACACTTATAGCTCTGCTAAGGAGCCCAGGATCACTGCTATCTGGTCTTACAACTGGAATACCTATAACCCGTAATGGCTGATTCTCCATTAAAGTCAAACATTCAGTCTGTGTTCTACTTATCCATTCACGGAACCAATTATTTAAGTCACGAAGATTACTATCATTTCGAACCAAACTAGCAGTTGCTACTGATGGCCAGATAAAAATACGCAAATGATCAGCCATTGATGCCAAACCGGATCCAAAATGAGGAGTAGATAGAAAAGCTACCTTTGAGACCCTTTTTAGAAAATTTGATACATCCTTGCGATGGTAAGCCAAACTTTCAGCAGTACGTAAAATCTGCTTTATTATAACTCCCCCTAAACTATGGCCAATAAGAATAATTTCTCCGGATTCCAAACTTTGCTCACGCAGAATTCTTTCAAGAATATTTGTCGCTCTGTCAGAGAAGTGCATTGCATGGCCATAACATCGGGATATCGAAGCAGGATATCCCACAGTCCAGATTTTTAAACCTTCCACATCTTCTGATAACCACTGTAAAATTCCATGTTTATACTTTCTGGAAGGTTTCCATGTTTTGGTTAAATTCCCCTGCAATCCATGGATAAAGACAGCATGCTTATTGATCACTTCGATCTTATTTGTTGAGAAAGGTAATAATGTTGCCACTTTTAACCCGAGAAAATGAGAGTATTCCTAAAATTCGCCTTAAATTAATTAATACTATACTGTTTCGCAAGGAATTATATGAATGTATTATATGGTGTTTGAAAGATGATCATCTATTTAATTTAAGAAAGTACAATTATAAATTGTCTAAAATCAATATTTGTAAGAGTTCCCTGCATTATTGAATTATCAATCATGTATTCTAATACCGGAGCTCTCGTCAATCAAAATATTGTATATTAGTTAGGTGACCAGAAGACTTTTGAATTCCTGAGAGCAGTTTTTATTGTAGAAGATTAAATTCCAGGATAATTCCTACATTCACTCCTACAGTAATTTTACATCATTGCAAACTTTAATTTGTAATGACTTTCAGATACAGATATAAAGCAAATAACATTGCCTTTCTGACTCATAATCAGAGGGTCGGTGGTTCAAGCCCATCTGGGCCCACTTAAAAGCCTCATTTTCTATAAGAATCTGAGGCTTTTGTTTTTTATTCTCCCCTTCTGATTATAAATACTGCTCAAAATAAGCTGGTTTGAGTTCTGAACTTCTGCATTTTCTTCACCAGCATATTTCACCAGGCTCCAGATTTCTTCTATCTTGTTGAAATTCCCACGATAGGTTTTCACAAATAAAGACATTCACACTGTTATTTTCATCCGTTTTTCCTTATTATTATCTACAGACCCGATTATAAATTGTAATGAAAGAATGATTTAAGTTTATGACCGATTATTTTAATAAATTAGAGAACTTTTGGCAAAGAA
>JBLNAZ010000136.1:0-17354 GCA_050259615.1 Syntrophomonadaceae bacterium
AAGGAGCCCGATGCAATAATAATCTGTGTTCCTACGCCTTTGGATGAGCACCGCGAGCCCGATATGAGCTTTGTGGTAAATACAGCTAAAACTGTGTCTCAGTATATAAGGGAAGGGCAGCTCATTGTTCTTGAATCCACCACTTACCCCGGAACAACAGAGGAGATATTACTCCCTATGTTTGAAAAGCAGGTCAGGAAGCCTGAACTTGAGCCTGCCGGCATGCCAGGTGAAGAGAACGGGAAAGATGACCCCGGCGAAGAAACAATTAATGAAGGTCGTGTAATGAAAGTGGGAGAGGATTTTTATCTCGCGTTTTCACCCGAAAGGGAAGACCCGAATAATCAGGATTACTCAACATCTACTATCCCGAAAGTAATTGGCGGTGTAACTCCGGGGTGCCTTGAAGCTGCACAGGCACTTTACAGCCAGGTGATTGCTAAAACCGTTCCTGTCAGCTCCACTCGTGTTGCTGAAGCAGCAAAGCTGCTGGAAAATATCTACCGCTCGGTTAATATTGCCCTTGTAAACGAGCTAAAACTTGTATTCGATAAAATGAATATAGACGTATGGGAAGTAATTGAAGCTGCCTCCACGAAGCCGTTCGGATTCCACCCGTTTTATCCGGGTCCCGGTCTGGGAGGCCACTGCATCCCGATAGATCCGTTCTATCTTTCCTGGAAAGCCAGAGAAAATGACAGCAGCACCAGGTTTATTGAGCTGGCAGGGGAGATCAATACATTCATGCCCTACTATGTAGTTGAAAAAGCTTTTGAAGCCCTGAACATGCAGAAAAAACCCTTAAACGGCTCAAAGGTTCTCATTCTGGGTGCCGCATATAAAAGAGACATTGACGACACAAGGGAATCACCTTCACTAAAACTCATAGAAATATTCAGGGAAAAAGGGGCTGTTGTTGACTATAATGATCCATATATGCCCAAACTGCCGAGAACAAGAAAGTACAATTTCGACATGGTCTCAGCTGATCTTACTGAAGAGAACCTTGCCCGGTATGATCTCATTGTTCTCAGTACAGATCACTCAGATTACGACTATAGCTTCATTAGCGAGTGTGCTTCTCTAATAATCGATACCAGAAACGCATTTGGAAAAAGGGGAATTAAGAATTCAAAGATAGTGAAAGCATGATAATAAAATCAGATCCGGTGGCTAAGGGTTCTTACAAGTGGCTGGGAGAAATCTCCCGAACGAAACATGGAAAAAGACTTCTGGACTTTATTCAGGAAAATAATCTCAAAGAGAAGTTCTTAGGGGAGACCTCCTGGTTCCTTTTATCAAATATGATTTATAGTGCGTCAACCTATCTGGTCGGATTCCTGATACCATATCTTTTGAATACAGATTATATGGCATTCTTCTCCTCCGGAAACCAGATACTCATGGTGCTCGCTTTCATCTTTGAGTTGGGGTTTTCAGTAAGTTTCCTGAGGTTTTACCAGCTCGACAAGTCTGTTAAGTACATAAACAGCTATCTGCAGATGATTCTGTTTGCTGTTATTGTTGTTATCGGGCTATATTTCAGCACATTCTTCGATAAGATATTCAATATTGATGAACTCCCCGTGGATGCATCGCTGCTGTATTTTCTTGTCATTGCTCAGCTCGGATGGTTCTTCATTAAAAACTGGCTGCTTGCTATAAATAAAATAAAGACTCTTGTTTTTCATTCGGTCCTTATTCTGGCTCTGAGGGTTGTATTCCTTCTTCATCTTTATTATCTGAAGGATTTTTCCATAAGGCAGCTCTTTCTGGAGACTCTGCTATTCCCGTTCTCAATAACAATGATCCATTTACTATATGTTAACGTTAAGCTGATACTGGAATCATTGTCCCTTTACAATATCTTTTCTTTTTCCCTTATAAGAAAAGCTGCCCTTAAGGTTTATGCTTTCCTCAGATTTTCCATGCTGACCTACATTTCGGGTTTTCTATATCTCTATACAGTCAGATACCTGGTCATATTTATGACAGGAAAGGATAATTTGGTTGTTGCAGACCTTGGCTACGCAATGACATTTATCGGGATTATTCTGGTATTCTACACTACTTTCAGAAGTTATCTGATCGCACGTTTAAGCATGGATAAAGCCGGTTTTATAAAGTCTTATATCACGAACATAAAAAGCATGTATAAGCCTTTTCTGGGGCTTATAGTTTTCTCGTCAATTGTGCTTTCATACGTAGTTTATCTGATAAAACCCGGCTACCTTTCTTTTAATACTGTTATATTTTCATTCATACTTTTTATGTCGACTTTCCTGAATGTGTATCTGGGACTTTTTACGGTACTTTCAAAAACGTATGATTATAATAAAATGGAAGTGCTCTTAAACATAATAAGATTTCTTGCTGTAGTTCTGATTACGAATTTTCTGGTGGAAAAGCATTTAATTCTTGGAGTTGCCCTGGTTAACATTGTGATGGTTTTAGTTGAATATGTTTATGCAAAGATATTAATAAGAAGAATAAGTTATGTCCAGGCTTAACATCTTAAGGCTGCTTAGAGGCGGGGTTGTTTTTATTTTCGTGTTCAGCATTTTCAACGACAACCTCCTCGTGGATTATTTCGGGGAAAATGCGCTGAAAGCCATATTCCTTTTATTTATACTGTTCAACCTCAGGAGGCTTTATCTGAACCTGCTGAACTGGAATATGTTAAGATTTATAATGCCCTTTTTCGTGTTTCTGATGTTAACCTACTTCATTATGCTCATTAACTTTTCAGGTTTTGAAAGACTTTTTGAGAATTCGCTTCTTTGGATCTCGATGCTCGTAATTGTGATCTATTTTATAAATTACGACCTGCACGAGCTGTTGTACATGATATGGGTGTCTTTATTGATTTCCTGTCTGTATGCATTTATATCGGAACCGATATCTCAGTGGACATTCAGGAAAACCGGCGGCACCGGAGACCCGAACGAGTTTGCGGCACAGTTATTGGCAGTTCTGCCTGTTTCGGTCTACCTGTTTTCAATAAATAAAAATATGGTTTATAAGATTATAATACTTTCAGTTTCCTTTCCCATATTCATCTATTCTCTTTTTATTGCAGGCTCAATGTCGAGCTTTCTTGTACTGGGGTTTTTATTGCCGGTTGTTCTAATCCGATATCTCAGCCTTTCATTTACGAAAAGCCTCATTGTTATGGGGCTCGGTCTGCTGATGTTTATTATTTCACTGCTCGTGTTCCAGGAAAAGCTTGAAAATACCGAAGCCGTGCAGAACATGCTCGGCAGAACGCAGGAAACCGGTACGGCACAGACAAGGATGAACAGCTGGAAGGCAGGAATGAATATGTTTATAGATAAACCTTTTCTGGGCGTGGGAATGAGGGAGTATGCTGAGTATTCGCCAATGTATTCCAAAACATTCCTTAGCAGCGACTCAGTTGCACCTCATAATATGTTTATTGAAGTTCTTGCCGAATCCGGAATAGTTGTCTTTATGGCATTTGTCATTTTCCTTATTGACCTATTGTCAAAATACTTTTATGAAATAAGGAGGAGTGACTACTTCTGGGTTTATTTGTCGCTGCTGGCCTATGTTTTAATGGGCTTTACACTTGGAATTACATACAATAAATTCCTCTGGCTTTCAGTTGCAGCAGTAATGAATGTTCACAGAGTTTTGAGGGCGGGCCCGGAAACAGAAGCAGAAACGACTCATAACTTTGCAAGAAGGATTATAAATCTTCAGGAAGAAAAAGCTTCCGGTCAAATTGCAATTGAAGAAAAACAGCTTCAGGAGAAAATATATAAGGGAAAGTTGCTCAATGGCAATACCAGGCATTAGTAATAATCAGATCTGACTAACGTTGCATAACAATAAGACTCGGGTGAGAAAAATGAAAGTTGTTCATATTATTTCGTCGTTTGGTCCCGGAGGAGCAGAGCTGCTGATCAAAGATCTGGCCATAAATACACGCAAGGATATTCTGGTAGAAGTATGGGCAGTTGGTGAGGGTGAGGATAAGGAATTTGAAGAAAAGTTCAAAAAAGAACTTTTCCTTAATAACGTTGCCTATGCAAATATAGGTAAAATTGCAGGGCGCGGAAGGCTGAGCGTGGCTGCAAGGATCAGGAAACTGATCCAGGTAAGACGCCCGGACGTTATAAATACGCACTCCGAACTTGCAACCTTCTATACAGCACTTGCCGTTATCGGAACGGGAATAAAGCTTGTTCAGACAATTCACAACACCGTTGTCAATTATCCTTTTCTGCAGAAGCTCCTTGCCAGACCGCTGACTGACAGATTTGTTGCAATATCCGAAAGATGCAGATCCGTCATCCGCTACTCAATTAACCCCAGGGAAAAGAACATTAAGCTGATTTATAACGGCGTAAATGTTCAGAAATTTCAGAAGCAGAAAAGGGAGATTTGTCCCGAAGTAAGAAACCTGCTGGTGATCGGACGCCTTGCCGTTCAGAAAGACCACCATACACTGCTAAAAGCTTTTGCAATATTAAAGGACCGACTAAACTCAAGCGGAATTCCTGTGCCCATGCTGAATCTGGCCGGTACGGGTGCCTTAAAAGAAGAGCTGATGAAGCTTACGGAAGAGCTGAAGCTGGGCAATTATGTGAAGTTTTTGGGAGCCCGCAGCGATATACCGGAGCTGCTTTATAAGAACGATATCTGGGTGATGTCTTCAAGGTGGGAGGGGCTTTCAATTTCTATGCTTGAAGCTATGGCCTCGGGCATTCCTATTGTGGCAACAGACGTGGGCAGCAATAGTGAGGTTATTGAAAATAATATTAATGGAAGCCTTGTGGAGAAGGAAAACCCCCAGATGCTCTCGGATGCAATTTACCGCCTGATTATAGATCAAGAGAAAAGGAAAAATTACTCGGAAAATGCGAAAATGAGGGTGATGGATTTCAGTCTCCAGACCTGCCTTAACAGGTATACAGAGCTTTACTTCTCCCTTATAAGAAAGAAAGCTAAGTTTATCCCGGTTGGAGGAATTAAAAATGTGAGCGCCTGAGGACCTATAAATGTTATTGCGGAAATGAGTAAATGAATGAATAGAACGGATTTATTTATAATTGGAAAAACTCCTCCTCCAATCGGAGGTGTAACTGTGCACATTGAAAGGCTTCTTTATAATTTAAGGAGGGATAATATTCCTTTTGAGTCAATGAGCCTGAAGGCTTCGACGCTAAGGGCATTCATTCCCAAATATCTGGCTTCCGGAATAATACACCTTAATATATCAAGCGTTTACCTGAGAGCTCTTCTGACGCTGGTTTCCTGCCTGACAAAAAAAAAGCACATAAATACTTATCACGGCAGTCTGGGAAACAAGAGCAGAATTAAAAACATTTTCGATAAAATATCTATCCGCCTTTCCACTTATCCTGTTGTGCTCAACGATGAAGCAGAAAAGTTTGCTTTCGCGTATAACGCAAATACAAAAAGGATTTCCGCCTTTATTCCGCCCCCATATGAAGAGGCGCTTTCTGAAGAAATAAAAGGTAAGATCAGAGAATTAAGAAAAGGCTACAAAACACTTTTCTGCACAAATGCATTTGGTGTGATGTATGACCACAGAAAGCAGGAGATCTACGGCATCAGTGAGCTGGTTCAGATATTCAGCAGCCTGTGTGATAAGGCTTTAATCATATCTGACCCGAGCGCTTCATACAGAAATTACTTTACAAAAAATAAAATAAAATTAACCGCCAACATTTTAATGATTTCCGAACCCCACAGCTTTTTTGAGGTAATAAGGCTTGCAGACTGCTACATACGCAATACATCAACAGATGGTGATTCTCTGTCGGTAAAAGAAGCCCTTTATCTGAGTAAAAATGTAATTGCAACTAATTGTGTTCAAAGGCCAGATGGCGTAAGGCTTAGCATTGCGGGCAGCCAATCTGATCTATTGAGCAGAATAAATGAAACGGAAAATATTGAAAGTGCGAAGAAGAATCATATTCTTGTAAACGGATATCCGGAATTAAAAAAAATATATGAGGAGTTACTTAGAGGTTAATAGTGTTAAGGAATAATTTTAATGAAAAGTGAATCGTAAGAGGGGAATACTCAATATGAGACAAATAATACAGGACTTAAAGAAGGGCAACACGATCTTAGAAGAGATTCCGGCTCCAATGGTAAAGACAAATCACATCCTGATCCAGACTGCCTGCTCACTGGTTTCACTGGGGACTGAAAAGATGCTCGTTGAATTCGGGAAAGCGAATATGCTGGATAAAGCAAAACAGCAGCCGGACAAGGTTAAAATGGTACTGGATAAAATTAAAACCGACGGGCTCGTTCCCACTATGGAAGCCGTTTTGAATAAGCTGGAGCAGCCTTTGCCCCTGGGCTATTGTAATGTCGGCAAAGTTATTGCTGTTGGAAAGGGCGCAGGCGAGTTTAAGGTTGGTGACAGAGTGGTTTCCAACGGGAACCATGCAGAAGTGGTTTGTGTGCCGGCCAACCTGACAGCCAGACTTCCTGAAAATGTTTCCGATGAGGAGGGAAGTTTTGCTGTCGTCGGGGCAATAGCCCTTCAGGGAATCCGCCTTGCAAACCCAACACTCGGCGAAACATTTGTTGTAATTGGCCTTGGACTAATCGGGCTTATTGCGGCAAAACTTCTTATGGCAAACGGATGCAACGTAATAGGATTTGATATAGACCCGTATAAAGTTAAGCTCGCAGAAAGTTTTGGAGTAAAAGCCTTCAAAGCCTCAGATACAAAAGAACAGGTAAATCTGGTTAAAGCCATTACAAATGACGCCGGAGCCGACGGCGTTATAATTACGGCTTCAAGCAGAAGCAACGATATTATCTCCGCCTCTGCGCAGATGTCGAGAAAAAGAGGAAGGATTGTTCTTATTGGAGTTATAGGTCTGGCCCTCAGCCGCGCCGAATTTTACGAGAAAGAACTCACCTTCCAGGTGTCCTGCTCTTACGGGCCGGGAAGGTACGACGACAGCTATGAACAGAAAGGCCAGGATTACCCTCTGCCTTATGTCCGCTGGACTGAGAAAAGAAACATTGAAGCCGTGCTGAATGCCATATCCTCAGGCAGGCTGGAAGTGAAGTCTCTTATTTCGGAAGTTGTCCCGCTTGAGGAGTATCTTAAAATCTACGGAAATTTGAAAAGAGAGGCCGTTATAGCTTCCATTCTGAAGTACCCGGAAAAACTAAATCATGCTGACTCTGTGGTAAAGCTGAAAGAACCTGAATTTTCAAAGGGGAAAGGGGTGCTTGCCATTATTGGGGCCGGAAACTTCACGGGATCTACCATAATACCTAACATTAAAAAACTGCCAGTCAGAAAAAAATATATTGTAAGTGCAAAAGGCCTAAGTGCAAAGATACTGGCTAAAAAAGGAAACTTCGAGAATGCCGGTTCCGATGCAGCTGTTGCTCTGCAGGATAATGAGGTGGATCTTGTTATTATTACAACCAGGCACAACCTGCATGCAAGGATGGCCGTTGAGGCTTTAAGGCAGGGAAAAAATGTATTTGTTGAAAAACCGCTTGCTTTGAATAAACAGGAGCTGGATGAAATAATTGCCGCAGTCAGGTCCTCAGGAAAAACCGTCAACGTCGGTTTCAACAGAAGATTTTCTCCTTATGCAGAAGCAGTTAAAAGGCAGCTGAACGGTTCCCCTATAAATATCACAGCAACAATGAACGCAGGCTATATACCGCCGGGAAGCTGGCTGCACGACCTTGAAACAGGAGGCGGGAGAATTATAGGCGAAGCATGCCACTTTATAGATCTCTGCTCATTCCTTACCGGCAGTAAGGTTACTCAGGTCTGCATGAATTCGCTTGGAACAGACAACCGGGAGAATACAGATAACGCAACTATACTTCTTAAATATGAAAACGGAAGCAATGCGGTTATTAACTATTTTTCGAACGGAAGTAAATCGTATGCCAAGGAACGCGTGGAAATATTCAGTGATGAAAGAACTTTCATTATCGATAACTGGCGCTCGGTTAAGGGCTATGGCGCCAGGGGATTCAGAAACCTGAAGGGTAAGCAGGATAAAGGTCATAAACATCAGTTTGCGCTACTGATTCAAAGAGTAAATGAAGGAGGTAAAGCCCTGATCCCGCTTGAAAGTCTGATAAATACAACCCGCGCATCATTTGCCGCAATCGACAGCATGAAGTGCAGTTCGTGGGTGAAAGTGTAGATAGAGCATAAGAACTAATGCAGCGGGCAGAGGAAAATACTGCTTTTTAGAAAATTAGATTATTAAACTGACAAATATTTTAGCAATAGCCAAAGAGATACCATGAATAAATTATATTTCAGTCTGCCGTATCCTTTTCAATACATTATTACCAACCTTTTCGGGCTGACAATAAAGTATGGAAGGTTTAATAAAGAATTCTATAAAGCTCTTGAAAAATATATGGAAGCTGACAGGGAGGATAAATGCGGCCTTAACATCGAAAAGATTGTGGAAATAGCGAAAAACTCCCGGTTTTATTCCATTAAAGATGAAAAGGATTTTTTTAATTCGCCTGTAATGACCAAGAGTATGATAAAGGATAATTACGATAAGATCATAAATCCTGAATATGTACACAAGTACAACCACACAAGCGGCACAACAGGCTCCGGGCTAAATTATCCTGTTTCAAAAGAATTTGTCAACAATCACTGGGCAATATACTGGAAGTCGAGGTATCTATTTAACCTGACAACTAATACCTGGTGTGCATACATAATAGGCCGAAATGTTCTGAATACAGAAAGGAAGAGGCCGCCATACTGGATAAAATGCTATCCGGTTCACCAGTACCTGTTTTCAAACGCACACCTGAATATTAATACAGTTGAGCTATATCTGAAAGAAATAAAGAAAAGCAGGATCTACTGGATGCACGGGTTCCCGTCATCATTAAATTATCTTGCCGGGCTTATAAAAGATAAAAAGCTTCAAAGTCTGGCCAGGGAGCTGAACCTGAAGATAATCACTACGAGTTCAGAAACACTTTATGGCTTCCAGAAGAAAAATATCGAGGAAATATTCGGCTGCCAGGTAAGGCAGCTCTACGGGCAGACTGAAGGAGTCGCAAATATTTTCGAGTGCGAGGAAGGAACCCTGCACATCGACGAGTCCTTCTCGTACGTTGAATTTGAAAGAGTGGAAAACAGCTGCGAGGACTACAAAATTATCGGTACGACTTATATCAACAAGGCATTTCCACTCATCAGGTATGATACGGGAGATACAGTAAAACTCTACAACGACAATTTTGTGTGCAAGTGCGGAAGGAAGTCACGCGTTGTAAAGGAAATCATCGGGCGCGAGCAGGATTACCTCATACTGGATGACGGGACAAAGATCGGCGGGTCAGGCTTCTTCTTCAAAAAAATTATAAACGTGAAACGCGCGCAGATACTTCAGAAGAAAAAAGGCGAGGCCACTTTCTACATCGTAAAAACTCCCGACTACACGGCCGAAGAGGAAAATATGCTGAAAGAGGAGATTGAAAACAGGCTGGGCAAAAACTTCAGGTACACACTGCAGTATACCGATGAACTCATCAGGCTTAAAAACGGGAAAATGAAATTCGTGATAAATGAGATAGAAGGCGACTCCAAATCCGAGGCCGAAAAGGTTTTAATAGACTCATCCGGAAAACCCGCCGGGGCAAAAACGGACATGCAGGCAGATACCCTCTGGCGAAATGGTTTGCAGATTCTGCTGATCCTCTTTTCAAAAAAGTTTGAAGACATACTCGGCTCGTTTATAAACCTGTTTCATTAAAATGAAACAGGTTTATAAATAGTGTGTGTTGCGCTGATTTAATTCAAGGCTTCAAATTCGCTCCAGGTTTTAAGTTGTGGAAAGGAATTTTATGGCAGAGAGCACTTATAATATATCGAGATACTATCATACGATCCGTTATCTGAAACCCCGGCAGACAATAGGGCGCTCCATTGCCGGAATAAAAAGAAAACTTATGCCGTTCAATACGCCTTTAATACCGGAATTACTTGCCGGAAGGTTAAAGCATAAGACCGCCTTTCTCAGGCATGATCCCTGGAACTGCAGGCAAAAGCTGCTGGATAAAGAGTTCACTTTCCTGAATATTGCAAAAACTTTTGATGGCGAAATTGACTGGCATTCCACTAATATGCCTTTGTTGTGGAGATTTAACCTTCATTATTTTAATTATCTTCACCATCTTGAAAACGCGGAAAAAGATAATATCTGCCTTAACTGGATTAAAAATAATCCTCCGGGCAAGTCCATAGGGTGGCATCCATATCCGTTGTCGCTTAGGATAGTTAACTGGTGCAAGGAGGATTTCAGCAGTCCGGAAATCCTGAAAAGCATTTATATACAATCAGCCTTCCTTTTTCGTAACCTGGAGACCTATCACCCGGGAAATCATCTTCTTGAAAATGCAAGAGCACTCATATTCGCAGGACTCTTTTTCCTGGGGCAGGGTGAGGCGATAAGGTGGCTTAGAAAAGGGCTTGGGATATTTGAATCTGAGCTTCCTGTGCAGGTGCTTAAAGACGGAGGCTACTTTGAACGCAGTACAATGTATCATGCAATTATGCTCGAGAATTTCCTGGATGTACTGAACCTTCTGGATGAGGAGAATATCAGTTTCCCTCTCCTTAAGGAGACAGTGTTAAGAATGGGTGACTTTCTTTATTCACTTACTCACCCGGACGGAAATATTTCGCTTTTCAATGATTCTACGGATGAAATTGCCCCGCCTTCAGGTGAGATTCTCCGGTATCTGAAAGCCATTACTGGATACAAGCCCGTTTATAAAGCTAAGTTCCCTGAAACAGGATACTTTATTCACCGGGGAGAAAATGTATGCATCATGATTGACGGAGGAATCCTGGGCCCCGACTATCTGCCTGCCCATTCGCACGCTGACATATTCAGCTTTGAACTTTCAGTCAATAGCCAAAAGATTATTACGGACAGCGGGGTTTACGAATACGCCAATGGTCCCATGAGAAAATATGCAAGGAGTACAAGGGCTCACAATACGGTTTCTGTCGACAGGATGGATCAGGCCGAGTGCTGGGGCAGTTTCCGCCTTGCCAAGAGGTTCCCGCCAAAGGATGTACGGTTTTCAGCCGACGGCTGCAGAAGTTATTTTCAGGGATGCTTTGAAGGCTACGCTTCACTTATTGGAGACAACATACGCCACGAGCGAAAAATAGAGACCGATGAAGAAAAAAGTACAATTATGATAAAAGATAACATTTCAGGATATGGCAGGCACATTACAGAAAGTTTTATGCACATTCATCCGGCATCAATCCTCACCCGGAGAGGGAATAGTTTTATAATAAACAACAGCGGGCACAGCATTAAAATTATTCCTTTAAGAGGAGTGCCGTCTGTTGAAGAAGGATGGTACTGTCCTCAGTTCGGCAGAAAAATACCATGCCAGGTGATAGTCTTAAGAGAAAATATTCTGCCGGCAGAGCTTTGCTGCAGGATTGAATTCTAAGAAACTTCATTAACAACAACTCTAAGGTATAATATATGTTAAGTCTTAACTTCCTGAAAGAAGTTTATTATAGATCGCCGATGTGGATAAAAAAAATATATTCGTCAATTCCTTTTGAAATCAGAAACGGTAAAGAATACAGAAAATGGATTGAATTCTTAAAGCAAAATCTTGACCATGAGGAATATGAACTGTTAAAAATTAAAGAGACTGTGACCTACAGCTACCTTAACGTGAACTATTATAAAAGAGTTTTCAGAGAGCTGGGCATTCTTCCCGAAGATATTAACGATAAAAAGGATTTAAGCCGGCTCCCATTACTTGACAAGCAGATAATACGCGAGAATCCGGGTGATTTTATGGTCAGAAATTATCCGGCATTCAGGCGTTTTTATGTAACAACCGGCGGCACTTCGGGTATGCAGCATAAGTTCTACCAGTCTAAAAATGTCTGGAAAAAAGAGCAGGCATTCATAATAAATTATTATATGGGATTTGATTATAACTACAGTGACCTGAGAGCAACTCTCAGAGGAGGAGAGTTTAACGGCCTTCCGGAGAATGTGTACTGGAAAATAAATCCCATAAATAATGAAATCAATTTTTCACCCTTCCACATCAATACATACACAATCAAGGACTATGTTGACAAGCTCAATGATTTAAAGCCGAAGTTTATTCATGGTTATCCTTCAGCTCTGACGCTCCTGATGAAAAATATACATGAGCATAACCTGAAACTTCATTATTCTCCGAAAGCTGTATTTCTGTCATCGGAGAACTATACGATGGAGCAGAAAGAAGAGCTCCAGAGCTTTTTTAACGGTAAAATCACCACATATTACGGGCACTCCGAAAGACTCATATTTGCTCCATCGGATTGCGAACTCAGGACATTTTCAGTAGACAGGCGCTACGGGGCATTTGAACTCGTTGACGACAATAATGAGTTAATAACTGAAAACGGCGTGACTGGAGAGATTGTAGGGACCGGTTTCGATAACTACGCTATGCCGCTCATCCGCTACAGGACAAATGACCTTACATCCTACAGCAGTTACGATGAGCTGAAAATAAATCCCATAAAAGGACGCTGGAATCAGGAGTTCCTCGATGGCAGCAATTTGCTGAGGCTATCGCTTACAGGACTGAATATGCATTCGGATATCTTCAAGAATATTCTTGCCATGCAGTTCTACCAGCCCCGCGTAGGTGAAGCAGTTCTTGTTGTAGTTACAAAGAAGAGCTTTACGGACTTTGATGCCAGAAGGATCCTTCAGGCGTTCAATAAAAAGGCCGGACATGCAATTAAATTTTCACTTGAAAAAAGAGATTCCTTAATACAAACAGAAAGAGGTAAGACAAGAAGAATAATAAAGGATTACCAGCCCGCAGTGGCAGATACCAATTTAGGAGAATTGATCTGATTTGGTTTGAATATATATCTGAAATGATGTTTAGTATTTTAGATGGAGAGGCTGCGCTTTAATATAAGTCAGCTGTTGAATTAATATGAAATAATGGAAATAACGATGAAAAAAGATCATATATTGTTCCTGACACATTATTTTCCACCCGAGGTCAATGCTCCTGCAAACAGGACTTATGAGCATGCAAAAGAATGGGTGAAGGAAGTTGACGTTACTGTTATTACAAATGTCCCTAACCATCCCGACGGGCGGGTGTTCCCGGGATATAAAAACAAGCTCATTCAGAAGGAAGTAATTGACGGAATCCAGGTTGTCAGGCTCTGGACTTTCGTTACTCCCAATGAAGGATTTATATTAAGAAGTTTAAATTATGCCATATATATGTATGCTGCAATCATATACGTGCTGCTTTCAGGAATAAGGTTCGACGTGCTGATTGCAACAACACCCCAGTTCTTCTGCGGCCTGGCAGGCAAGTATATTGCAATGGTAACAAGAAAGCCTTTTTTGCTGGAGCTGAGGGATCTTTGGCCGGAATCCATGATTGCCGTTGGTGCAGTAAAAAATAAGATTATTATCCGCATACTTAACCGCCTGGAAATGGGACTCTACAAATCTGCCGATAGAATTGTATCGGTTACAAAGTCTTTCAAGGATAATCTCATTTCCCGGGGAATTGATCCTGCCAAAATTGACGTCATCTTTAACGGGGTCTCGCCAGAAAATTTCACCAACGGCCGCGATATCACTAACAAAGCCATAAGGGAATATCTGAGCGGAGGCTTTAACGTAGGCTATATCGGAACAATCGGGATGGCTCATTCCATTAAAACTCTTATTGAGGCTGCAGAGCGCCTGAAGGACAGCCCTATAAGATTTATTATTGTAGGCTCCGGGGCTGAAAGAGAAAAGCTTGAAAGGCTTATAAAAGAAAAGGAGCTTTCGAATGTCAGAATCTTCCCGCTGCAAAGCAAGGCGGAGGTAGCCTCCATTATAAAGAAACTGGATGTCTTCTGTGTTCACCTGAAAAATGACCCCCTATTTAAGACTGTTATACCTTCAAAAATTTTTGAAGGAATGATAATGAAAAAACCTATTCTCATTGGCGTTAACGGCGAGGCCAGAACGATAGTTGAAAGCGCAAACGTGGGAATGTATTTTGAGCCAGAAAACGCTGAGGATCTTGCACGGAAAGTCTGCCATTACTACTCCAATGAAAATGAAAGAGTCCTGCACGGTGAAAACGGCTTCAGATTTGTGCTGGAAAAGTTCGACAGAAAAAAACTCGCTGCAGAATACTTATGCCTTATAAAAACCATGCTTCCGGTTAATACGGCGCAGATTGTAAAGAAACCCACGCATAATTATCTGAAACCTGTTTGAGAAAAATATACAAGTCATTAAAGCTTTCCTTGACATTATGGACTGATACTTTAGCTTATAAATAGGAGCACAAATCTCCTGAATAAGTCAGTTGTTTCAGCATAAGTTCATTTTTAATTGTTGTGAAAGCCTGCTTTGTAAAGCGTGCCGGTGAGGAATTTTAAGCTTAAGAAATTTTAAGATCAGGATCGTTGGTTTTTGGTACCGATTGTTATTGAGAGGCCGAAAAAAAATAGCCGTTTATTTTATTGAGGCAAAAAATAATCAACATTTTTTCTTCAACGAAATAGGGATTAGAAAAGAATTAAATATGAACTTTTTACTTATATTTTTTACTAGTCTGATATTTACCATCTTTTTTACGCCGTACTTTATTACCTATTTAAAAAAGACAAAAGTAGTAGATTTGCCTGGCAACAGAAGAATACATTCAGATATTGTCCCAAGAATGGGCGGGCTTCTGATTTTCCTGGTTGTTTCAGTTATGCTCCTTGCATTTACCGAGGAGCTGAATTCCGTAAGGCTTATGATCATTGCCGCCAATATAATTCTTCTTGTGGGAATATTCGACGATATGCTTGGACTTGACTATTCGGCCAAGTTTCTTCTTCAGTTCTCCTCGGCCATACTGCTGCTGTTTTATCTGGCCCCGAAGTTCGTCAAGCTGAAACTCTTTGAGGTAACCATCCCTTATCCGCTGGACTATATACTTCTTCTTCTTTTTATAATAGGCGGCATTAATTCCATTAATCTGCTTGATGGAATGGATGGGCTGGTAAGCGGTTTTTCTTTACTCGTATTTTCAATAATTATGGCTCTATCCATAATTTCACATAACACGCTGCTTCTTATAATGACAACAAGCCTTATGGGCAGCATCCTCGGCTTTTTGAAATACAATGCATATCCTGCAAAAATATTTCTGGGGGACACGGGATCTTTGACCCTGGGGTTCTTCCTTGTTGTAACTTCTATTCTGACTTCAATAAATTTCAACCAGAACGTGCTGGACCTGACATTCCCTGTCATGTTACTTGCAATCCCCCTGGTTGATACGGCAAGAGTTATGATTATGAGGCTGCTTAGAAAGCAAAACCCGTTTCTGCCGGATAGATCACATTTGCACCACATTATAAGCAGCAGCAGCATTTCCCATAAGTTTACTGTTTTCTTCATTGAAAGCCTTACTGTAATTTTTATTATACTGTCGCTCTATTATATTAAAGTATCTCATTTTGTGCCGCTGATACTTTTCTTTACACTTGTTTTATTCCTCTTATTTATTGAACCCATAATGAAACTGGCAGGAAGGTTTATAGAAGTCGATTATGAATTTGAACTCTTCAGGAAGCTCCCTCTGAAGAATATAATGTTTTTCGAAAAAGGTCTGATATTCCTTTCTTCTATAATGATAGCATTTATTATACTTGCTTCGCTTCCGCAAAGCACGAATCTGCAGAGCAGTATTCTTATGACCTTTTTTATTATCGGCATTATTATGTTTTTCCTGGCTTACGGGCACCAGAAAAAACAAAAAGATGCCAGCGATTTATATACCTTTATTAATCTGGCTGCTTTCTTTACAATTACAAATCTTAATTCCCCGGCTTTATTTAATATGTCTTTGAGCAGTGTAAACCTGGGGCAGCTTACTGAAATCAGCTATTACGTGCTGGCTCTTATTGTAATACTGTTTCTGATTGCCAGTGATAAGCTGTTCCCGGTCAAGAAAGTCATTCTTAACGGGATAGACCTGACGGTAATTGTTTTTATCCTGCTTACCTTTATTGTCAACAGCTTTATAAAATTCTATTTCGACGAATATTTCAGCGTCAGCTTTCTCGAAGCGTTTATCTTTTACCTCTGGTACAAGGTGATAATTTCAATAAAAGCTGAAGTTACAAATATACTATTCTATGCTTCCTTTGCTCTGCCGTTTGCGGCAATTCTTCTTCTGCTGCTTGTATAAACAGAAAACACATACCTGCTTAAGGTAAAGGAAATATAAATGAAAGCATACCTGTTAAGAGTCTTTGTGCTCTTAATCCTCTTAGTTTATTACTTTGCAAATATTTCAATTCTCTCGCACGACTTTGTCTATGCAGAGAATTTTGACGGCAGCAGCGTCATGGTTAAACCATGGGTTTCAAATGCAGGCTTTACCGTAAACTACCTGGGGCTCAGCAGCGAAAGAATATTTGAGGGGAGAAAAACGTTAAAGTTCGACATTACTCTCCACGGGGATACAGAAAAGGAATGTTATTATTACTGGGTAATTCCCCTGCGCGTGAAGTTCCACGGCGACCTGAATTATTCTGCTAAAGTATGGGCCGACAGTTCGGCCGATAAACTCTTAAGCGTGGGCTTCAGCTTTATTTATCCTCCTGCACAGTCTAAGTATAATTCAGTAATAAATCCCAATAAAGGCTGGTCAAATGTTTCAGGCACAATTACAGAAGACCAGCTGAATGACGAGGCAAGCTTTTATAACAGCGCTTCACTTGCTTCCTCATACAGTCAGGGACGCCAGCTGGAACGCTTTGGTATTTTCCTCAGGGGTAAAGGGGAGCACAGGCTGAGCTTTTATCTCGGAAAACTTGAAATCAAAGGACGCACTTATAATATTTCGGACCTTCAGAAGTATCTCAAAAAAGAGTGGAACAGCTATTTCTCAAAACTTAATATTGCTTCTGAAAACAATGATGAATTAGGCAGCCTGCCATTAGTTCCCGATCTCAGGGAAAAGTCACTTTCACCCGTAGGGCAGAAGTTTCTCAATGAACTCTACGAAGACAGAAATAAAATAGAGCAGCTTTATAATGATGGCAAAAGCGGGGAAAATCTTTCTGATGAAAGTCTTTCGGAACTCGGCGCACTGCTCAAAAACTATTCATCCAAGGTGGAGCTTATAAAAACGGATGTGAACGAACCTGCTGCAAAGGCCATGCTTTTCTCTTTTCCCGCAACAAAGTTTAACAGGTTAACCGGCCTGAATCTTCCGGATGAAATTACACGGCTTAAAATGCTTTCGGCTAAAGG
>JBLNAZ010000137.1:0-30900 GCA_050259615.1 Syntrophomonadaceae bacterium
GACCTTGCCAGATCCTGATTGGAAATGAGTATATCTTTATTCTTTTGAAGCGCCATATTTACTGCCTCACTCAGAGAAATCTTCAGAGCGCCCTCCGGAGAACCCTGATTCTGAGCATAAAGGCCGGTAACAAACAGTACTAAAACTAATATTATGCTTTTTTTCACTTTGACTCCTTCTACTAACGGTCTACTTAATTAAAATTCCATTAAACAAAATATCCAGTACGAAATTTACATGTTCAGTGATGTTGGAACTGTCAAGCTTTTTCTTCTTGAGCTGCGTGGTAACATAGGGAAAAACCATCGTATGATAGATCAGCTGAAAGTACTCAGGATTAAGACTTCTGATTTCCCCGTTTTCAATCCCCTCTTTAATTCTTTTCTTGAGAATATCCTCCATCTGGCAACTCTTGTCCTTAAACAGGTCCCCGTTAAGGTGTACCGGCTTTTCGCCGATTCCGGTTACGTAACTTACCAGCAGCAGCAGCTCATTTCTGTTATCGATAAAGTATTCGAAAATACTCTTCGTATAAGACTTCAGAAAATCAATAAGTCCGGTAGTGCTGCAGTCTGTGGAGCTCAATATTTCCATATTAGAATTAAAAATAGATTCTATTATGCTCTTGAAGATCTCTTCCTTGTTCTGAAAGTAATTATAGATCGTGCCGATCCCGAATTCAGAACTGGTAGCGATATCTTCGAGGGTAGCATTGTTAAATCCCTTCTCTGCAAACAGCCTGGCTGCAGATTTTAGAATTTCCTGCTTTCTTTGCAGGCGTTCTCTTTCTTTTCTGCCTAATTTGTTAATATCTTCCATTTTTAAACCATAATGTAAATGATAATTCGTAAACAAACTTACTCATTCACCAGGTGAATGTCAATTGCGAGATATATTTTTATCATTCATTTTACGAATGATCATTCATTATTTTTCTAAAAAGCTCTCTTTTGGACTGTATTAAGCCTTTTAACATGTAAAAATTTATATCCTCTGGAAAAATATGAGATCGCAGGCAGGTATTAAAGAGAATATCGGCCAACAGTAGAAATCAGCCGGTAAGAGGCAGACCACCCCCGGATTAAAACTCCCTGGGGAGGTCAGACAGACAAACAATCTAGAAGCTGTATATTAAAGCCAAAGAATATGAGGATGGGGAATACAGGGGGATAACCGACAGGCCCCCTTTGGAAGGATCCTTTTGACTGCTTCCTGCAATTGCCTTTTCCGGCGCAACAATGTTGCCGAAGGCATATCCCAGCAGTATGCCAAGCGGAAGATCACTCACCCAGTGCATCCCTCTGGACATCAGGCCAAGTCCCAGGCCGCCGACCAATGCATAGCCCACCGGCCTGATCCATTTGATTTCAGGATAGCTGTTTGCCAGAACTGTAACGGTAAGGCTTGCCGTTGTAATATGCCCCGAAGGAAAAGCATAGTACTTCGGCTGATTCTTCTGGTATTTGGAAGGATTTGGAAGCAGGCGCCATTCACCTGAATCGTTCTGGGATGCCTCGGGACTCTGGCGTCCTGTTAACCTTTTCAGGAGCTGGACTAAAATACCGCTTGCAATTATCCCTTCTGCTAAATTGCTTGCCGTCTTTAGAGCCCTGGAATCCCCGGCCGATATTCCATAAATGGCTAATGCTCCCGAAAAGATGAAGTGATATCTTCCGTCGCCGGTTTCTACCATTACCCTGGAAAAGCCGCTATAGTTAGCCGACCTGTGGACAAGCGAGTGGCTCCACGACCCCAGCGGCTCATCTACCACCATAAGCACACCCGTCAGGGCAGCTATCCCGGCCAGAACTGGCAGCGACCTGGAAGTAAAGCTGGTCTTAAAGAATGAATAGTAATCCTCAGGAATACGCGTGATCATCTGATGCCAGGGCATCGCCTGAGAAGAATCTACGGAAGCAACTGAATTTAGCTGAGGTGCTTCTGACATTAAAGAATCACCCCTGCTGGTGGCCGCAATGAGTGAATCCGGGTCACTCAAATTGCACGCATTTGCATTATAATAAGCAAATAATAAAATAAAAAGAGCGTATAAAGTTTTATTCATTTTTCCTAAAGTCAGTTATAAAATGTGCTAACCAGTTCCGGTTATTCCTCATCTTCAGACATTACAAATCAAAAACATGCGTATCAAAAAGAAACCCCCAGGCTCAGTCCGTTTGCAAAAGGACTTAAATATGGGAACAGGCTTACTTCAACTTTAGTCTTCGTATCATCCGGTTTCTTTGAAGGTATAATTTCCGGGTGCGAAATCATCTTGCCGAAGGCATATCCAAGGGCAATTCCAAGAGGATAATCGCTGTACCAGTGAATGCCCTTATTGGCCATACCGATACATATCAGTGCAGCCAGTGAGTAGCTTACGGGTTTAATCCATTTATATTCAGGATAATTTTCAGCAATAACGACAAATGCAGCCATTGAAGTGGCAATGTGGCCCGAGGGGTATGCATCATATTCAGGCACATGCTTGTGATACAGAATCTGGTTCGGGAAAAAGCGCCATACTCCCCCCGGCTGCGATGAAACGTAAGGGCTCTGCCTTCCGGTAAGGTGTTTAAAAACCTGCACAACTGCGCCCGAGGCAAGCACTGCTTCTACTATCTGGCTAGCAGTTCTTAAGGCCCGGTTATTGCTCCCTATAAAGCCGTAGGCAGCAAACCCTGCCGCAAGAGCAAACTGCGTTCTTCCGTCGCCAATCTCAGTAAAAATATCGCTCCAGTTTTTAGCAAATGTACTGCTCTTATAAATTCCATGGGAACCCTGCCATGTAATGTCATCCGACAGAATAAGCTGTGCCGTAAGCGCAAAGATTCCGGCGTAAAGGGGAAGGTTTTCCGATGTAAGCTCTGTTTTGTAATACTTCGTGTAATCGCCCGGAATATTCGAAATCATCTCATACCATTTGGGAAGGTAATCCTGCGACTTACTCTGAGATCTGTTTTCAGAAAGTGTTTCTTCATCTGAAGGATTTTCTTTTAAGCTCTGGCTGCCAACAGCTATGGAATCAGACTTAAGGTCATTATGTATTGTCTTACTCTGGTCGTTTCCTTTTACCAGCAGGGTGTCTGCCATAAGCCCGGACTCCCCCAAAGTTATGGCAGCCGTATATGATGAAAGCGGAATTAATAGAATTGCGGCAAGCCGGCATAAGTATCCTGTTCGCATTACAAGTCCGGATTAGTTAATCAAGATATCATTTAGTCACATTTATACTCGAACTTTAGACCCGGTCCATTTAAATAATATAAATTTTCTGCTCACAGGCGCCAGAGCATGAATTAATTTTTCCACCGGAATGCTTCAATAACAACGCTATTTTGTAAAAACAGACACACATAAAAAAATTCATAACACTTTAGTGCAACAAATACTTGACACTCTGATTTTATTAAAATATAATATTATTAAGAGGGGGTAAAAAAATGACCTCAGAGGCTAATCTGCAATTAACTTTTCCAGCTATGTTTTTCAAAATATTTACCGTAAGAAAACAGTCATGTAATAATATCTGAAATAATACTTGCAGGAAATCAGATACAAAGGCAGGACTATACAAAATCAATCTGCCCTTTCCAGGTCCCGTTAATCTTCTAAAACCTGGAGCCGGCACTCATTTTTTACATAGAACCTTCAGCAGATTAAATGAATAGATTTTTGACAAAACTGTAATAACAAAAGGAGGATGGTCGATGAAAAGGAAAGGCGTGTTAGTTTTAATCTTATTTCTGTTTGTATTGATTTCACAAGCAGTCTCAGCTCAGGTTCATTTTACAGCCCGGCTTACAGCACAGCAGGAAGTGCCGGCTGGTACATCCGTGGCTTCAGGAACAGCAGCTTTCACCCTTACAGATGAAGGCCTGACTTATATAATAGCAGTGGACAGTATTTCAAAAATAACCGGAGCCCAATTCCATTATGGAGCAATAGGCGATACAGGACGCGCGTTCATATCATTTATGCATAGTTTCAGAGGCAACGTCGCCTACGGAGTCTGGAAAACAAATGACAGCATCCCGCTTACTGAAGACTTGATTAATGCCCTGTTAACCGGTAAAATTTATGTCAACATACATACAGAGGCTAATCCCAATGGTGAAATAAGAGGACAGGTGCTTGTAACCTCCGGGACAAGTCTCAGTACAATTCTTTCAGGTGACCAGGAAGTCCCGGCCGTAACTTCTGTAGGCTCCGGTACAGGTACATTCCTGTTAACCGATGCCGGGCTTGCATATTCAATTACTGTAAACGGCTTAAGTGACGCCACAGAGGCTCATTTCCACCTGGGCGAACTTGGCGTCAGCGGCGACGTCGTAAAACCGCTTACAATCTCAAGCAACAGAATTGTGGGTATCTGGTCTAAAACAGATGCCGGAGTTCCCCTTTCAGACAGGTGGGTTGCCGCACTCCTTACTGACAGCATTTATGTAAACGTACACACGAAAAACCATCCCGAGGGAGAAATACGTGGACAGGTGCACCTTGAAGGAGGCATCGGTTTCTATGCAAATATGACCGGAGCGCAGGAAGTGCCGCCTATAAGCTCACTTGCCAAGGCAACCGGCTATTTCGTCCTTACCCAAAGAGGACTCGTTTTCAATATCACGGTTAGTTCCAAGGACTCTATTATAGCCGCCCAATTCTACAGGGCCCCTGCCGGCATGGTGGGCGGAGTTGTAAGAACATTAAATGAACTTAAAGGAAGCCAGGCTGCAGGCATCTGGAAGTTTGATGACGCCGAACCATTATCAAGCGAGATTCTTGCCGAACTGCTCAAAGGAAACATCTACATCAATATGGTGACCTCCCTGCACCCCACCGGTGAAATCAGGGGACAGGTTACGATGATAAACGGTACGATGTTTACTGCAAACCTCTCACCTTATCAGGTACATACTTTAACTCCGGCCAATAAAGCGGGAAGAGGCACTGCAAACTTCTATTTTACAGATGAAGGCCTTGCTTTTAATATAACTCTTGCAAAAACAGATACATTAAAATCTGCACACCTGCACGCCGCTAAAATTGGCAAAAACGGCGATATTGTAAAAAGCATTAAAGAGTTCCTGCGTTATACAGCTAACGGCGTATGGAACTATACAGATTCTCTGCAGGCGCTTACTCCCGAACTGATCAGCAGGCTTTTCAAAGGCGAGATCTATCTGAATATTCGTACAAAAGTTGATACTTTGGGCGGACTCAGAGGCCAGCTGCTTTTGGCCAACGGCACAAACTTCAGAGCAGATCTTACAGGGAGCCAGCAGAAAGTTGCAACAAATGCAAAGGGTACCGGAAGCTTTACGCTTACAAATGAAGGACTTACATATAAGATTACAGCCGACAGCATCGTCATTTCCGGAGCTCATTTCCATATGGGAGAACCCGGCGTTGCAGGAAATGTTGTTAAGGATATAATAACCGACTTTGTCGGCAATACTGCTACCGGTATATGGAAGACTAATGGGAACCAGCCGCTTACAGCAGATTTAATAAAAGCTTTAATGACCGGCAAACTTTATTTCAGCGTTCATTCACCGGGGCGCCCGATGGGCGAAATCAGAGGACAAATACTGCTTAACGGCGGATGGGGCTTCAGTGCTCATATGAACGGATTCCAGGAAGTTCCCCCCGTTGAAACAAATGCCCGCGGAAATGCCTCCATTGCTCTTACTCCCGCAGGACTAATAATGGACGCTACACTGACAGGTATGGAACCCACTGGACTCAGCATTTACAGAGGACCCATTGGCCAGAACGGAAGCATGGTCCACAGCTTCGGCACCTCTTTCCCGACAAAAACCGTTTCGGATGTATGGCTTACGGGTGGTACAGACTCTCTGGACTTTGATAATATTGCTGCCCTCATAACCGAAGGACTGTATTTGAATGCTACAACCAGTCAAAATACAAACGGTGAAATCAGAGGCCAGATTGTAAAACTCGTTAAGGATGCTGTTATGTCGGCATCTGACAAAAACTACATGCCCGAAAGATTTAATCTTGAGCAGAACTATCCGAATCCTTTCAACCCTTCAACTTCAATCAGGTTTACATTGCCCGCAGGCGGATTTGTAAATCTCACAATTTATAATATGCTGGGCCAAAGGGTTGCCACTTTGATGAATCAGACAATGAACTCAGGAAGCTACGAAGTCAAATTTGACGCATCTGTACTTCCCAGCGGAATATATCTCTACAGGCTGAGTGCCGGAGAAAACGTTTCAGTAAAGAAAATGATGCTGCTCAAGTAGAATGTGAGACCTCTACAAGCAGATTAGCAGGGCGGTCCCAAGCCGCCCTTTCTTTTTTCCCACCCTCAAATCCGCCGCAGCAGAAACCTTGAACTTTGAACTTCGAACCTGTTTCCCCCCTTTCTCTTTATTATAAAATGTGTTATGTTCTTATTAAAAGAGCGGGAAAACGTTATGAAGGAATATTTTATCAAACTCTTCAGGTATAACGAGTGGGCAAATAACCAGGTGCTGGAGGCTTTTATGCAGCCTGTAGATAATGCAGAGGATATTACAAGGCTTTTCAGCCATATAATATCCGTCCAGAAACTCTGGCTCGACAGAATACAGAACAATAAAGTTATTTTTGAGTTCTGGAATAACTACTCGGTTGAAGGCTGTATAAAAATATCGAAGGAAAGCTCCTCCGATTGGTTAAAGTTTCTGGAGTCATTAGAGGAAGAAGATTTTTCAAACAAGATTTCATATGTTAATACTAAAGGGGAAGCATATCAGAACTCAATTGAAGACATACTGGCTCACGTTATTAATCATTCTACTTATCACCGCGCACAGATTGCAATGATGCTGAGGAAAGCTGAGGCTGTTCCGCCTGTTACAGATTATGTTTTTTACAGAAGATAAAGAATAAAAAAAAGGTGCCTTTTGGGCACCCTTTATTGTTAAGAATTTCAAATCCTGTTACTTCAGAAGCATCATCTTGCGGATAGAAGTAAAATTGTCTGCCCTTAATTCGTAAAAGTAAATCCCGCTCGAAAGATTCTTCCCGCTGAACTCTTTATTGTATTTCCCCTTGCTTTGAAAGCCCTCAAAAAGAGTGGCAACCTCCCTGCCCATTACATCATAAACCTTCAGCGTTACTCTCGAGTCCTTCGGAAGCTCATAGCTTATTAGAGTTGAAGGGTTAAAAGGATTCGGATAATTCTGAAAAAGGCCGTAGCTGTTTATTCTCGTATCCTTGTCGTTTACAGTGTTCAGAATATCCTTTTCAGGAAGTGGAAGCTTCTGGCTCGTGTAAACGTGGAATTCACCGGGCTGCAGGTCAATCGGGGTCTGCGGATTCGTAACTTCAATGCTGCTTCCGGTAAAATAATCGTAGTAAGTGCCGGTGCCCGGGAACGACACACTGGAGCTTCTTGCTGTAGCGTCAAAATTTCCTATTACCGCAACATTCATAGACGGATCGCTGATTGTTATCTTCTTTACAAGATCTGCCAGAGACAAAGTGTAATTACTGCTTCTGAAAGCCGGGTAATTGGTTTTAAGATTAATCAGGGCCTGCATTACCTTGAAGAGTTTTTCGCGCCTCGGCTGCTTCAGGTAATCCCAGCGCAAAGGTTTATTGCCTACTCTTGAATTAAAATCGATCGAATAGTCGTAACCCAGCTCTTCAAACTGCCATATCATCTTGGGTCCCGGAATCGTGAAGAAGAATGCAGAGGCAAGCTTTACACGGTTTAGAGCCTGACTGGTATCCTTAACGTTATAGCTGCCCGACTGTGCACCCCATTTCAGATCTTTATACATCATCCTTTCTTCATCATGACTTTCCATGTAGGTAACAACTCCGGGCTTCGACCAGCCCCTGTTCTTGTATGATCCCCAGGAGAAATCGGAACCGGACAGATATCCCATTGAAGCCTGCAGGTAACTGTAGTTTAAGTTGCCCCATAACATCATTCCGTAATCAGAAAGCACTTTTTCCTCGTTGTTATCTGCAAAGTGCTCTAAGATCACGTATGCCGACGGATCCACAATCCATATTTTAGCAGCCATGCGTGTTAAGATTGTTATTCGCCGTGCATCATAAGCCGAGCCGTCACCGGGAGTATTTGTAAAACCTTTTGTAAAATCGAATCTGTAGCCGTCAATTTTATACTCTGAAAGCCAGTATGAAGTTACGCGGTCAACAAAATCCTTGGTTGCCTGACTCTCATGGTTAAAGTCGTATCCCCATGAATAAGTCGTATTGGGGGAATACTGGTTAAACCAGGGATTATCGGCTGAAGGAATGTTCTTAGCATCATCCCAGTACATCCTTACCATAGGATTGGTGCCGTAACTGTGGTTCAGAACCATATCCATTATAACAGCTATGCCGTTTGCGTGGCAGAGATCCACGAACTTCTTAAAGTCGTCTTTCGGTCCGTAGTACTTATCGGGAGCGAAGTAGAAAGACGGGTTATAGCCCCAGCTTTCGTTGCCTTCAAATTCCGATACGGGCATAAGTTCAATGGCATTTACACCAAGACGCTTGAAGTAGCTGATGGTATCAGCAAGAGTCTTAAAGCTGTGGGTTGAAACAAAATCCCTTACTAAAAGCTCATATATAACCAGGTTATCCTTGTCCGGACGCTTGTAGTTTGCTGCAGTCCAGCTGTATGCTGTTTGACCCGTCTGAAGCACTGAAACAACATTATCTGTTTTGCCGGTGGGATAGGCTTTCAGATTAGGATACATTGCAGAGGTAATATACTTATCATTCCACGGGTCCAGTACCTTGTCTGTATACGGATCGGCTACCCTGATTCTGTTTTCTATATTATACTGGAAGGCATATTCAGTTCCGGGGCTCAGGTTTTTAACAGTAACCCAGAAGCGCTTCCCATCAGGAGTCCTATTCATGTAATAATCCTGGCTCAAAGTCCAGTTGTTAAAGTCGCCCAGAACGTGCACAAACTTTTTCCCCGGAGCATAAAGTACAAGAGTGGAAGTGGTTGCATCAGCATAGTTTATGCCGTCTTTTAATCCCGCAGGAAGATCCTTTACCGTTACAGCAGGGAAAACCTGCACAAGGAAAGAATCGGCTTTTACGGCGCCATGCGGATCTATAGCAGCTACCCTCACATAATTCTTTCCTGTATCCTGGACAATGAGACTATAGCTCAGAGTATCCAGGCTGGTTTGTGTAAGGAGCTTGCCATTCAGGTAAAGGCTCTGGGATGCTTTTACCGAAGTATAGGATTGAACCTTAACCGTATCACCCGGAAGAAGATAAAGAGGAGTTACTTTGGGTGAAAGGAATATTATATTCAGCCCGGAGTCATAAAGGTTAACAAAAAGGTCCTCGGTCTGTTTTGTTCCGTCTGAACTTCTTACAACCAGAGCTAATTGTACAATCTTGTCCGATGAGCTTACATTATAGAACTTCCGCGGATTTCCCACGGTAAGCTCATATAGGTTTGCGGCAAGTCTTTTTAGCTTCGGCTGGGTAGTGTTAACGCCCCAAGTGCCTATAACATACTTCCAGTCGTGAGTGTCTTTCGACAGCTGTGTAATAACACCTGTATGCGCATAAGCATCACCCGTGTAGCCTAAAAGACCTTTATTGGTAGCATTGTTAATATCTACAACAACCCTTACAGAATCATCATTCTCGGTTGCGTAGGTAGGGTACAAAGTAACCTGCGCGCGTGTTGAAGTAAAAACTAAAAGATAAAAAGCAAAAAATAAAATATAAAAATGGCAACTTCTGATTTTCATTATTTCCTCGTCTCCGGGCTTTAATTATCTACTTGAGAACATTCATTTTTCTGACCTGGCTCAAGAGGCCCGGTCCCTGCATCCTGTAGAAATAAATTCCACTTTCAATATTAAGACTATTGGCGTTTACTTTCAAACTGAATTCCCCTGCGGGCTTTTCAGCGTCCAGAAGCGTGGCAACTTCTTTTCCCAGTACATTAAAAAGGCTGAGCCTTACGTGCCCCGGCCTGCTCAAACGATACCTAATTACAGTTTCGGGATTAAAAGGGTTCGGGTAATTCTGCATGAGCTCAAAATCAGCAGGACTTTTACTTTTTGCCTCAACCCGTGTACTGCTTAGCTGCGGCTTGCCTGCATTAACCCAGGCCGTATAAATAAGCGCCGCAAGCCTTTTGGATGCATTATTAAAGAGTCTTACGGTCATAGCTGAACTTGAACTCCATAACTCATTGTAATAAGCCGTGCTTCCGGTTGAGCCTTTGCTGCGGGCAAGGCTGTCGGCATGATATACAGAATCTACAAATTTGTAATTCCCGTATATATAATCGAAAACAAACCGTGAAACGTCAGAAACGTACGAAACGGAGTCTGAAGAAAAAGTAATCTGCTGCTGAAAACGGTCAATCATCTGGCTTTCATACCGGGAATGTATTCCATTGTCTGCTGTTGTCCGCCCGTTATAGTCTTTTGTTATGTGCAGAGGCATATGCCCGTCAGCAACATAGTGCCCCAAATCTGCGGCAAAAAGCTGAGCCTTTGTCCAGTCTTTTCTTTGAAATGCGCTTTTCAGTGAATCTACAGCAGCTGTTGTTGCCCAGGGAAGAATTCCCTCTTTACTGACGAAAGAAGCACCGTAAGTGCTTACAATTGTCTGGTAATTTTCCGGAATCCTTCCCGTTGAATTGAATTCACTGTAACTGTCAATATCCAGAAAATGCTTATTGCTTTCAGTCGGGTCGGAGTTTTTCCTGGTATCGGCATCTGAGGCGTGCTGAGCGAGAACAGTGTTCCAGGAAGTAAACTGCGAAATTTCTTTTGGGAAAAATATAACAGTATTATAGTTAATTTTATTGTGCCCCGTGCCGCCCCAGCCTGTTAAAAAGGCCAGGGAGCACAAAATGGCTGCTAATTTCTTTAATTTATTCATTTAGCTCACTTGCTCTACGGTTAATTAATATGCGCCACCGGCTTGCCGGCGTTAACCCATGCGGTGTAGTAGAGTGAGGCAAGTGCGCGGGCTGCTGAATCGATCTGCTGAACGGTCAGGTATTTTGTCCTGAACCATAATAACTTATAATAATTTCCGTCGTACTTTTCACCCGAAGCCTTATAGGCAATTTTGTCGGCTGAAAGAATATTCTCGACGTAAAAATCTGAACCTTCTATATAAGAAAATATATATTTTTCAGGTTCGCTTACAAAATAAGCGCCTTCGGGTTTTATATCTTTCTCCAGCTCGGTAATATTGCTGTCGAGCATTGTAATCTCATAACGGAAGTGAATCCCTTTCTGTCCTGTCAGCTTGCCGTCGTAATTTATAGTAGCATGCTGGGGCTGAAAGCCGTCAGCTACATAGTGCGCCAGGTCAGACGCGTATAGCTTAATTGCACTTGTATCCATCTGACTGAAAGCTTTTGTTAATGCCTCAAGAGTGTTCTCAGTTGCCCAGGGGAGTACACCCTGATCCAGAAATACCTTCTCGCCATATTTGTGTTTAAGCGAATCCGCATTAAGAATTAAAGTGCCATTCTGGAATTCCTGGTAATAGTCTATATCAATAAAGTGTTTCGGAGCTTCCGACTTATCCTCTTTCTTTCTATGATCAGGGTCGGTTGAGTGTTCTACAATATCTTTTTTCCAGCGCGACATAAACGAAAGTTCAGCAGGAAGGCATTCAAAGGCTTTTGAAGCCGTCAGTTTATGGCCTTTATCCCCCCATGGAAGTATGCTGGAAGTTGGAATAAAGTTAAGAGCTGAAATCAGTAAAATGGTATAGTATTTAAGGTTCATTTATTTTCCTCTTAATTGTACAATAATATTTTTCTTTGAACTGACTTGAAAGGAGAGGGTTGTTATTTATATATTTTATCAAAATTTTACTTTTGCAAATTATTAAAACCCTATTGGATAAACAAGATAAAACAGGTACTGAAGAAAGGCGTAATTACCAAATAATCACTCGGAAATGAGGCCGGTTTTTTATAAATTTACATGGAAATAAAATAATTATACACAAAATGAGGGTTTTTTATGGCTCCAGGAGATTTAGTTCAGGCAGATATGACCTCTCAGGATTATATGGAACTTGAAGAAAAGTACGGTGCTCATAATTATCATCCGCTCCCTGTGGTCCTTCAGCGCGGTGAAGGTGTCTTTTTGTGGGATGTTGAAGGAAAAAGATACTATGATTTCCTTTCTGCCTATTCTGCTGTTAATCAGGGACACTGCCATCCGAAAATTATTGAAGCTATGACGGAACAGGCAAAGACGCTTACGCTTACCTCAAGGGCTTTTTTCAATAACTGCCTCGGTGAATATGAAAAATATATCACGGAATTCTTCGGATACGACAAAGTGCTTCCTATGAATTCAGGCGCTGAGGCCGACGAAACAGCCTTAAAGCTTTGCAGAAGATGGGCTTACGATAAAAAAGGCGTTCCGGAAAACGAAGCCAAAATTATCGTCTGCGAAGGAAACTTCCACGGAAGAACAATTACTATAATATCCATGTCCAACGATCCCGATTCATACAAGGGATTCGGCCCCTTTACACCGGGATTCATAAAAATACCTTACAACGACCTTAATGCACTTAAAACTGCCCTCGAGGAGCCTAATGTTGCGGGATTCCTGGTTGAACCGATACAGGGCGAAGCCGGAGTTTATGTGCCCGATGATGGCTACTTGTCAGAAGCTTACAGACTCTGCAAGGAGAAAAACGTTCTTTTTATTGCCGATGAGGTCCAGACCGGCATTGCAAGAACAGGAAAACTCCTGGCCTGCGATCATGAAAACGTTAGACCCGACGTTTTAATTCTGGGCAAGGCCCTTTCAGGCGGCACAATGCCTATTTCAGCCGTTTTGGCTGACGATGATATTATGCTTACAATTAAGCCCGGAGAGCACGGATCAACCTTCGGAGGCAACCCGCTGGCTGCAAAAGTTGCAATAGCTTCTCTTAAAGTTGTAAAGGATGAGGATCTTGCTGAAAAAGCTTCGGAACTGGGCGAGCTTTTCAGGCAGGAAATCAGAAAAATCGATAGCGATATGATTGAACTCGTACGCGGCAAGGGACTCTTAAATGCAATTGTAATTAAACCTATGAACGGAAAAGAAGCCTGGGATGTATGCCTTAAAATGAGGGATAACGGGCTGCTTGCAAAACCGACACACCAGCATATTATCCGTTTTGCCCCGCCTTTGGTAATTACAAAAGAGCAGATCCTGGAAGCAGTTGATATAATTAAAAGGTCAATTATTGAAATGAGCAAATCTTAATTTGCTCATTTCTCCTTTTGTCTTCTACTTTTTAATTGAATTCCCCGGCCAGTCCGGGGAATTTTCATTCATCTTAAACTTTGCGGTAAAGAAAAAGCAGCTGCCTTTGCCTTCTTCACTTTCGGCCCAGATTTCACCGCCCATCATATTTATGAACTCTTTGCAGATCCTGAGTCCTAGTCCGGTACCCGAATGCGTCCTTGTATAAGAATTTGCAACCTGCGCGTAAGGCTTGAAAATCAGGTCGATCTTCTCCTTCGGAATTCCCGTTCCTTCGTCTTTAATTATTGAAAGAATTACCGCCGTATCATCCGTAATTTCCTTCAGCTCAATGTCAACTTCTATTTCCCCATGACTGCTGAATTTAATTGCGTTTCCGATGAGGTTTGAAAATACCTGCCTCAGCCTTACCGGATCCCCAAGCAGTATAAGAGGCACATCACTTCCCAGGTGGCAGTTGATTACAAGCCCCTTTTCGTTAGCCAGAGCATAAACCATGGAAACTGTTTCTTCGAGCACTTCGCGCAGACTGAAGTCTACACAATCCAGCTCCATCCTGCCGGCTTCAATCTTAGATATATCAAGAATATTGTTTATTATATCCAGAAGCGATTCAGCGGCAGAACGTGCCTTGCTGATAAAACCTTTCAGCTCCTCTTTGCTTTCGTAGACTTCCTGCTCCATCAGTTCCAGAAATCCCAGCACCCCGTTCATCGGCGTACGGATCTCATGACTCATGCTCGCAAGGAAACGGCTTTTAGCTTCACTTGCCTGCCTGGCTTCAGAAACTGAATGGTTGGATTTCTCTAATTCTTCTTTCAGCCTGTCTATTTCAAGTTCCTGTTCAGCCAGTTTCTTTTCAAGATCGGAATTTATTTCATCCAAAGCGTAACTCCCTTTTTCTTCTCAACGAGCTGTCACATTAAAATAAGTGCAGGCAAGTTAAGAAATTTTTGCAAAAGTGCATAATATATTAGACAAAGACAGTGGGAAAATATTTCCAATAATCATATATTTCCTGTTAAATTTTCACCGGTTGCCATGACAGACTTTTTATACTCCATAGATTTAGCCGTTTTCTACTTTTTTAACCATAGTATTGCAAATCCGGCATTTGACCGTTTTTTTGCTTTCATTACGGATGTAAACCACTGGTACCTGGTTTACCTGATACTTTTGGGTATTGCTTTTTTCAAAGGCGGCAGGATAGGTAAGATCGCTGCCGTGGGAGCCCTTATTCTTATTGCCGCATCCGACCAGCTCAGCAGCTTTTTTATAAAGCACTGGGTGGCAAGAATACGCCCCTGCAACGCGCTTGCTGACGCAAGAAAAGTGATTGAATGCTCGGGCTCCTATTCCTTTCCATCCTCACACGCCGTAAACAATTTTGCAGCTGCCGTTTTCTTTTACAGAATTTACCCTAACCTTAAATGGATTCTTTTTATTTCGGCATTCCTTGTCTCACTCTCAAGAGTCTATGTGGGACGCCATTATCCGTCGGATATCATAGGAGGCGCTTTAATCGGCAGCGCTATGGGTTATGTATTTGCCTTTGCCGCACTTAAGCTTGATAGTTACATTAAAGAAAGATATAATAAAACATCAACAGAAACAGCTAACTAATAGAGGGTTGAAAACATGACAGAACTTTCGGGAAAAACTGCACTTATTACGGGTGGCGGAAGCGGTATTGGAAAAGCAATCGCTTCGGCATGCGTAAAAGAGGGCATTAACGTTGTAATTGCCTCGAGACGCGAAGACGTGCTTAAGGCTGCAGCAGAAGAGATGAAGAGCCTTGGAAAAGGTAAGGCCTCCTATGTCACCTGCGACGTAAGGAATCATAGCGACATAGTTAATGCCGTAAAATTTACCCGTGACCTTTTTGGAACCGTGGATATACTTGTTAATAATACCGGACTCGGAGTGGATAAGTATGTAATTGACTGCTCTGAAGACGAATGGGATCTCGTGCTCGATACAAACCTTAAGGGCACTTTCCTTATGACAAAGGAAGTCCTGCCATTGATGAAAAAGCAGAAAAGCGGATACATTATAAATATCTCTTCACAGGCCGGCAAGCACGGCTACCCGAAGGCAGCACCTTACTGCGCTTCAAAGTACGGCATTATGGGATTTTCCGAAGCACTGCAGACTGAAGTAAGGGACTTCGGCGTGCACGTCCACTGCCTCTGCCCGGCGCTTGTGCAGGTCCCGGCACCAGAGGATAAAAAAGATATTGTCCCCGGTGTGCTTCAGACTGAAGACCTGGCAGAAACTGTAATGTTCCTTCTTAAGCAGCCCAGGCACATTAAATATGAGGATATCGGACTTTTTCATTTTTAATATTTTTTTTCTGGGAACGAATTAGTCATTTATTTTGGCTTCTACTCCTTATAGATTAATCTGGTAAACCGCAGGAGGCTTTAAAACATGAAGGCCATAAATTTCCTCATTCTTTCGGGCTTATGGTTTCTTTTTACCTTTAGCCCGACAAATGCCCAGTACACAAACGTTAAGATCAATAAGGCCAATAACCAGCCCGAAGAAGTTACAATTGCAATTAATCCCGCCAATCCTCTTAATATTGCCGCCGGGGCAAACCTGAATAACTACTATTATTCATTTGACGGCGGCAAGAGCTGGAACGAGGGAACACTCACTTCCACTTTCGGTGTCTGGGGCGATCCGTCAGTTGCCTTCGATGCCGACGGCTCCCTTTTTTATGCGCACCTCTCGGCACCGCCCAGCCCTGGCTACTGGATAGACCGCATTGTGGTAAATAAATCCACCGACGGGGGTAAAACCTGGGACCAGGGAACCGGCGTCGGCTTTAACCCGCCCAGAAAGAACCAGGATAAGGAGTGGATTATTTCCGACCAGACCAGCTCAAAATTCAGGAAAAATCTTTATATGTCATGGACCCAGTTTGACAGGTACGCAAGCACACTTCTTCAGGACAGCTCGCGCATTATGTTCTCACGATCTACAGACGGGGGACTGAACTGGAGTGTACCCATAGTAATAAGCGATTCCAGCGGGGACTGCCGCGACAGCAGCAATACTGTTGAGGGCGCTGTTCCGGCCGTCGGCCCTGATGGGGAAGTCTACATAAGCTGGTCAGGTCCTTCAGGCATTAAGTTCGATAAATCTTTAGACGGAGGACTCACCTTCGGCAAAGACGTTTATGCAGCCTCCCAGCCCGGCGGCTGGGATATGGATATCCAGGGAATCGACCGCTGTAACGGAATGCCTGTAACCGTCTGCGACGTCAGCAGCTCCAAGTACAGGGGAAATATTTATATCAACTGGGCCGACCAGAGAAACGGATACGGCAATACCGACGTTTTTATTACCAGATCCACCGACGGCGGCGCCAGCTGGTCTAAAGCCCTGAAGGTTAACGGCACAAGCCTACTGGACCGCGACCAGTTCTTCACCTGGGCTGCAGTTGATCCTGTAAACGGCCACATCTGGATTGTATATTACGACAGGAGCCAGACCGCAGGAGCAGCAACTGACGTGTTCCTCTCGCATTCAACAGACGGCGGCGAGTCCTTTTCAAGCTTTAAGATCAGCGAAAGCTCATTCGTCCCCGATTCCACAGTGTTTTTCGGCGACTATACAAACGTTGCCGCATTTAACGGCAAAGTATATCCCATCTGGATGAGAATGGATAACAGGCAGCTGAGTATACTCACCGCCTTAATCGATGAAGGGTCCACAGGACTTAAATCCGGCGGGAGCCTTACGCCCGGGAAATATTACCTCTTTCAGAATTACCCCAATCCTTTTAATCCTTCAACTACAATTGAGTATTCACTGGCCGATGCCGGATATGCCAGAATAATTGTTTATGATACACTTGGGAAAATAATTTCTGTAATTGAAGAGGGCTATCAGGCGCCCGGCAGGCATTCCGTGCAGTTCAACTCTAAAGGCCTGTCGTCCGGAATGTATTATTACAGACTTATAACAGGTAATTTTTCCGACTCGAAGAAAATGATTTTATTTAAATAATACCCGGGAATAACCGGAATATTTTGTTTCAGAGATTACTATATTTATACAGCAAAACAAATTAAGGAGGAATTCAATGACATCATTAAACCAGATCCAGGATTTCCTTTCAAAGAAGAGGATAGCTTTTATCGGAGTCTCAAGAAGTGAAAAAGATTACACCAGGAGTCTTTTTAAGGAACTGCAGTCGAGGGGATACGATGTAGTTCCGGTTAACCCGAACACCGCTGAAATTGAAGGCCTGAAGTGCTACAGCAGGCTCAGTGAAATTATTCCGGAACCTGAAGCCGCCTTAATATTTACCACTTCGGTACCGCTTCAGTCTCTTATGGATGAATGCCAGAAAGCCGGCGTGAAAAATGTCTGGGTATACAACGGAAGAGATAAGGGCAAAGCGGTAAAACCCGTAGAGGATTACTCTAAAACCAACGGAATTAATTTTATCTCAGGCGTCTGTCCGTTTATGTTCCTTAAAGACACAGCCTTTGTACACAGATTCCACGGCTTTTTTGCCAGATTAGCCGGAAGCTACCAGGCCTGATAAAATTCAGAGCTATTGGTAAATGCAAAAACAGTGGTGGATTGCCGTAAAAGCTATTATATTGGTTAATAGAAAAGTACCTTGTGCGCAATAATTCTTCTTGCCCCATGTTGTTTTCATGAATATATTTACTAACTTTTCTACAGTTTTTTCATTTTAAAAACATTACCGGAGGAAAATGGTCGGGAACAAGCATTCCATCATAAGGCTCTTGAAATATAAGAGTTCCTTGCTGCGGTTCCGGATACTGGGATTCAAGAGGGTATTTTCGGATAATTTAGCAGATGCAGCAGATGTTACTGCCGCACAGGTAAGGAAAGATTTTTCATTGTTTGGAATTCCGGGTAACCGCCGCGGCGGCTATCAGATTGACGAACTTCTCAGCAGGCTTAACAGTTTGCTCGGCAAGGATGTTGTACAGAAGGTAATCATCGTTGGAGCAGGACACATAGGCAGTGCGCTCATGCGCTACAAAGGCTTTGACAAAGAGGGAATACAAATTACTGCCGGCTTCGATATTGATCCTGAAAAGATTCAGAAAGAGGGAATCATTCCGATATATCCGTTTGAAGAATTGAAAGAATATGTAAAAAACAACAACATCAAAATCGGAATAATTTCCGTAACCGAGATGTTCGCTCAGCACGTTCTTGATAATATGGTTGAAGCCGGAATAAAAGGAGTTCTCAATTTCGCGCCCATAAAGCTTAAAGCTCCGGATGACGTTTTCATAAGCAATGTAGACCTGCTTGGAGAACTGGAGAAGGTAATCTACTTTGTAAAATCTGCCGAAAGCCGTATTACTTCTTAATCTCCCCCGGGCTTTCAGAACTCATCTGAAAAATAAATATTCGTCATCTTTCAAAGGCGGGCACCTCCCGCCTCTGAAACACACGCCATACATTTCTAAATAAATTCCTCACACCTGAATTTCCTGCTGCCGGCGCTCTGTAAATGTTGCTTGTAAAGGCTGTAGTTTTATATTAAGATTATAGACCATACTTCAAAATATTTCAGGAGGTCAGATGCAAAGGAAGGAATTTATCGTTAAAGCCGGGCAGTGCACGGCGGTTCTTATTTTTGGTTCCTGCTTTCAAAGCTGCTCACCCAACACAACGGACATTCCCGCGGCTCCGCAAAATGTCGATTTCACAGTTGACTTGTCGCAGCCTGAAAACTCCAGCCTCAACAGCACAGGAGGATATATTTACAAGAACAGCATAATAATTGCCAGAATAAATACTGACGCCTTTTCTGCACTTTCACAAACGTGCACTCATCAGGGAGCAACAGTTGACTATGAGGCTTCAGCAAACCGGTTTCACTGCCCGAGGCACGGCTCGAACTTTGACACAGATGGTAATGTTCTAAACGGACCCGCAGGAAGCCCCCTTCAGAAATATAAAACGTCTCTTACCGGAACTTTACTTAGAGTCTTTAGCTGATTAAATACTGGCACAACTAAGTGCCAGTTAATAAAAAAGGCCGGCCCTAAATGGGCAGGCCTGAAAAATTACCCGGTCTATTCAACCGGCTTTGTCATGCTTTTAAGGCCTCTTTCTGAAACCAGCTTTTCATAGTTTATAAGCCTGAAGCTGCCATTTAGAATTTCCTTCTTTAAGGATAAAAGACCATTCAGCTCCGCCTGGCGGTGCCTGCTCATTTCCTTCAGGCCGAAAGAATTCAAATCCTCCATCGCCTGAAGCTCCGGCGTATCCTTGCCGATATGGCACACGAGGAGGTTTACACGGTCCTGACTCAGGCCGCTCAATATAACTTTTAGACTGTCTGCTTTTTTGTCAACAGGATCGTTGTACATTGTATTAAGATATCTTTCCTGGAAGTAAGTGGATATTCCAAGATGATATTCCCTGGCAAGCTTTTCAACAATTTTTCTGTATTCCGGCCTTTCAACGGCTGTGCTCATGTGGTGGTCAAGATACGATATTTTAAGCCCCGAGTTCATTGCCCTTTCCACCTGTGCCCTCAGCTCCTTTTCAATTTCCTTCAGCTTCGGTTTGTTTGCCTCAAACAAAGCCCTTGAAGGCGTGAAATATCCGCAGCTGTCCACCAGGCTGGGTACGGCATTCTTTCCCGTTACGGGACCCCACCTGTAGTTTTTCCATTCGGCGTTAAGCGTAAGATGCACACCTACTGATATTTCAGGGTGCTTTTTCAAAAGGTCTACGGCCTCCTGGTACCAGGGGCATGCAAACATTACCGAAGCCGAAAAAGGAATGCCCGCATCAATGAGCTCTTTGGCCGCCATATTAACAGAGTGCGACATGCCTATGTCGTCACACCTTATAAGGAGTGTTTTCCCGTCCTGTGCTGAAAGAACAGAGACGAAGAAAAATAAAACAGGAATTACAAATTGAATTTTTTTAAGCATAAGAATGTCCATTAAGTTAATCGGGATAATTCAGTCATAAAACTAAACAGATTGAATATTATTAGCAAACACTCAAAACCCCATACGCGTAAACTAAATAATTATATTTTTATGGTTGTATTCAAATGCCGCGGCAGTCCACCGCGGCTTAATAAAACATTATTTCAGCAAGGTCATTTTCCTGCTTATTACGTTATTGCCCGACTGAAGCCTGTAGAAGTAAATCCCGCTTGCAAGATGCGAGGCGTCAAACGATACCTCATATGTACCTTTGTCCTTAACTTCATTTACCAAAGTTGCCGCCAGGTTACCAAGCACGTCGTAAACCCTGAGTGTAACCTGTGAAGCCGGTGCACCGACGGAATACCTGATCCTGGTTGCGGGATTAAAAGGATTCGGGTAATTCTGCATGAGACTGAAAGCATCAGGTGCCTGCCCTTTATTTGAAGCAACTGAAGTAACTTCATTTAGTTCAAATGTAACCCTGAACTTGCCTCCTTTACCCGCAGGAAGCCTCAGTGTTCTCGCTGCAGAATTAAAATCAGCGTACTGCACTCCTTCAAGTGTTACATCCCTTATTTTAAGCCTGCTGTCCTGAATTGCAAGAGGGTATAAATAAACGCTTCTTTCGGTTGAATCCGCCTTTAAGTAATAGTAAAGGCTAACCGGGGCTTTCTTATAAAACAGATTCCCGTAAAGATATACATAGTACCCCAGTTCTGTGGAGTGGTAAGCTGCCTTGCCGCTGCTGCCTTTTTCCTCTCCCCACTGCGGCACTTTCCGTCCGTCGCGCGTCCTGTCTGAATATACTTCCCCGTACTGATGGTCAACAAAATATTTCATGAAAAAGTCCAGAGACTCGTCGGCCATCTTAAGATACTCTTCGTCCTTTGTTATATCATAGAGCTCAAGCCCCGCCGTTACGGCCTGTTCCATCTGCCACCATGCCTTTGCCGTATCTGCAACTCCCCACATCAGCATCTGCCCTGTGGTGCGGTCATAGTCCTTGTAAGGCCCGCCGTACTGGTGGTCGTAGCCTTTATCCATCACACTTTTAACGAGCTTTTTAGCTGCCGTGATAAAACTCGTGTCGGGACTAATCTGGTAAGCCCTGCCCAGGCACCAGGCAGTTTTAAGAACGTGGCCCATTATTGTCATCTTATCACTATTGTCCCAGTTCCAGTTGGCGTCAAATTTTTCCACAAAACCTGTCTTTTGTGCATCCATGCTTCCAGCCAGGTACTTCATCATATTGTCGGTTATCTTAAGGAGCTTATCTTTATACTGCGCGTCACCAGTTAAAAGATAAAGATAAAGTGTGTGTGTCGTTATGGCATCCACTGTTGCGTTAAAGCTCTTCCCGCTTTTTGAAGCCCAGTTATATGTCACGTTGTCGTAGTATCCTTCAAAGCCCTGCCTTCTGTCCCAAAGCTTCTGCTCATTATTTACGTAGCCTTTCATAAGCCAGCTCCAGTCCAGCGTATCGCCCGTAGCCTCAAAATAAGCAGTAATTCCAAGCAGTGCATAATGCTGGTTAAAGGCATCTTTGTTTTCTTTGGAATTAACAGGGTTTCCATTCTTATCGAGATTTGTAAACCAGCCGCTATTGGTTTTATCCCATGCATGCTGATACATAAAATTAAGCGCATTGCGCGCAAAGTTAAGATAAGTTTCATTGCCCGTGAGCATAAAAGCCCTCACATAGCCATAGGCATCACGCGACTGTGAGAGCGTATTTTTATTCCCCGAGGCATTGCCGTACTTATCTACATTTGTATAAAACCCGCCCAGGGAATTATCATATGCCTTATTCCAGAACCTGGCGCAGCTGTCTACGTATCCTATCGCCTTTTCAGGCTGCAGAAGATATGGTGAACGGACAGCATATTGTGCAGAACAAAAACCTGTAAATAAAACTATCAGCAGCAGTACTTTTTTCATAGATGTCCTTTAGAAAAAATATAATTTGGGAAAGAATTGCCGGCGGCGCAAAAAAAAGGAGAGTCAAACATGCTCTCCTTAAAACACCTTTTAACGCCGGACCAGATTATTCCTGTTCGCAGGATTTTGCTTCGCAGGTTTTTGTTTCGCAGGTTTTTGTTCCACTGGTTTTTGTGCCGCAAGATTTTGTTCCGCTGGTTTTTGCTCCGCAGGTTTTTGCTTCACAGGTTTTTGTTTCGCTGGTTTTTGTTTCGCAGGCTTTTGTGCAGCTTTCTTTATCCGTGCACTTGTCCGTTTTAACCTTTGTCTTGCTTGTTTTTACTTTTGTGGTCTCTTTCTTTGTAATTTTAACATCCTTCTGCTCGGTCTGGGTCTTCAGGGCAACCTTTTCCTGGGCAAAGGCAGAATTAACGCCTGTCATTAAGAAAGCGGCAGCAATTATCATGGCATACACTTTAACGCGCATCTTCGACTCCTCTTCTGGTTGGTGGTATTGTTTCAATAACATACACTAAATTACAGAAAAACATTAAAAAACAAAATCTCAGAAAAGGCAACATATCGGGAATCACAAATCCGCTATATACTATTATTGTGGAATTGTTTATTATATTTCCTTTGGGTACATTAAAAAGCATTCCGGATTAATAACTTAATTAAAGGAGGATACTATGCCTGCCAGAAAATTAAAACAGTTCCTGGATGCTAACAACATTAAGTACATAAGCATCAAGCATTCACCTGCCTTTACTGCCCAGGAGGTAGCTCATACTGCCCATATCCGCGGCAAGGACCTGGCAAAAACAGTAATAGTTAAAATAGGCAGCGATATGGCAATGGCTGTTCTGCCTGCCAAGAACCTCGTGGATCTGGATCTGTTAAGAGAAGTTACAGGAAATGAGAATGTTGAACTTGCCAGTGAAAAGGAATTCAAGAATCAGTTCCCCGACTGCGAAATCGGAGCCATGCCGCCATTTGGAAATCTTTACGGCATGCAGGTTTTTGTTGCCGAACCTTTGACCAAAGATAAGGAAATAGCCTTTAACGCCGGAACACACTCGGAACTGATAAAAATGTCGTTCGAGGACTTCGAAAGAATTGTAAAACCGAAAATTGTAAAGTTTTCACTGGCTTAATATTTCTGCGGCATGGCATCTTAAATGCCATGCCCTGCCTGCTCTGAAAAGATTGCCGTTCTTCTTTTTAAGAAGAATGGTAATTGAGGGATAAAAACAAGCAAAATTGCCTTAATTATTTTATATTTCCTTATAGATTTTTTTAATTGGAGTAAAAACAGGCAATGGAAGTAAATAATCTCTTTTCGGAAATACCAAATAATTTCCAGAAAGAAATTTTTGATATATTAATTCACAATCACAACCTTACTTTAGAAAGGATTGTATCCTGCGGCCAGGCTTCTCCGGAAGGTGAATGGTACGAGCAGGAAACTAACGAATGGGTAATTCTTTTAGGAGGTTCGGCCGGACTTTTATTTGAAGGGGAAAGCGACGAGAAAGTCCTCTACCCGGGCGACTATCTTTTAATACCAGCCAATACCAAGCATCGCATCGAATGGACGGACAAAAAACAGAAAACTGTCTGGCTTGCCCTGCACTATATGGATTAACTGTATTTGCCGGGGGTTTCAGGATGCAGATTATTATATAATTTGAAATATTTCCGGGCCGCCTTTTATTCCAGGGGGCCCAATTTTTATTATCGGGGACATAATGCCTTTAAGAAGATCCAGAAATAAAATTATTGCAGGCGTCTGCGGCGGAATTGCCGAATGGCTCGGCTGGGACCCAACAGTTGTCAGAATTGCCTATGTGCTCATTTCAATTTTCAGCGCGGCGTTTCCCGGAATACTTGTTTATATTATACTGTGGATCGTAATGCCCGAAGGCGATTAGAATAAGTATACCGGAAATATTAAAAATAGGACTGAATTCCTGAAATAAACGGCAGCAGAGACAAATATGGGCCGAATTTTAATTTTTCTGTTTTTATTTCTCCTCAGCGGGGATATCCTGCCCCAGCTGAACTCTATGAGTATCGGGGGAAATTTCGGTATCGGCTCAATCAAAGGAAATTCCCCTTCTCAAACCAGCTTTAACTCAAGTATTTTTATTGATGCCGCCCCCGAATTTATGGGAAATTCATCCCTTAGGCTCTCTTTAATCTATGGTAGAAAAATTGAAGCCCTTCTGCCTGAAGGCGCGTATGACTGGTATTATCCCTTCGTAAGGGGAGTTTCCTTAAAAGCCGCAATGAGCCAGACATTTCAGAATTTCTTTTACACCGAAGAGGCAATAGGCCCTCTGCTCCTTAACGACAGGACATTCAGCGACGTAAATTCATACGACCTCGGCTTGTGCTTCTCCTTTCTGGCTGGCCTTGACTTCAGAACCGGCCCAAGGGGTATGGCCTTCGGACTCGGAACAGAGTACGGGCTGACTTTCACAAACACACTGGCTTCTTATTTCTCATTTTATCTTCAGGCACAGTATTATTTCACGGGAAAAGACTAACCAATACTTTTTTAACTATATCTTTAAAACAGGAAAGCCGCCCACTATTATGGGCGGCTTTCTTTTTTAATCCGTATAACGGACTGTTTTATACCGGTTTATTTTGTGCCTTCAGCAATTTTTCCGGCCCTTAACTCTTCACTTAACCTGTTAGCCTTGTACATATCCTTTATAGCCTCAACCATGCCTTCAGAATCCACGCTCAGGCAGCGGTTGGCTTCAGTCGTGAATATGAAGTCACCCGGAAGGCTTTCGATGTTTCCGTCAAAAGCTAGTCCAACAATTTCAAGGTTTTTGTTTATAACAGGGCTGCCAGAGTTGCCGCCGATAATATCGTTTGTAGAAATAAAGTTCATCGGGGTCTCAAGGTTGAATTCCGGTGGAATTGTTTTCCATCTTTCAGGCAGATCCCATGGATACTGCTTGTTGAAAGAGTAATACCTTTCATATAAGCCGTAATAGGTAGTCTTTGCCGGAGCCTTTGTTCCGTTGTAATCGTAACCCTTTACAACGCCGTCTGCAATTCTAAGCGTAAAAGTTGCATCAGGCGGAATTGAGGTGCCGTAAACTGCAAAAAGAGCCTGCCCTAAAAGCTGGTTGCTTACAGCTTCTTTGTCCTGTACTCCCCTGGACTTCTGACGGAGGCTTTCGAGCTTGTCGGACGTATTCTGCAGGAAGTAGATAAAAGGATCATCTGAGCTCAGTATATCCTTTGGTGATTTATTCAGAAGAGCCATAACAGATTCTTTCGAAGTAAGCTGTGAGCGGCTGAGCATATAGTCGGCAGCTTCCTTACCCTTTTTGGAATCAAACAGCTTCTGCACGAGATCGTTGTTTTCGCCGAGACTATTTATGAGGTTTTTTGCAAAAACCTGGGTGAGCTTATAATCTAAATCCTTATTGGAACTTTCAGGGAATAACTTAGCTTTTGTCGAATCCAGATCGGCGCCTTTATACTTGCTGCTTCTTTCACTTTCGGGCAGAAGCATCTGTTTTGCGTAGCTGATGACGTCTTTTGCTATTGCAAAGTAAGACGAAGAGAACCTCGGATTGACGGAATATGCAGTAAGATCTTTTGAATACTGCCTCATTTCATTTCTTGTCTGCTGTATATTGTTCCAGATATCTCCGTATTTTGCCTTGAGTTCAGGCTTGGAGTCGACTGCAGCCATAAATTTCTTTTCAAAATCCTTCTTTCTTGCCATAAGTACCGGGTCGTTTAAGCCCTTAATCATTCCCACATAAACCTTCTGTGAATTGGCAAGACCGAAGAGCATATCCTCATACTTTGATGAAAGTTCAGGATGTTCCTTCAGTGTCTGTGAATAGACATCTATCAGATCGTTAAGAAGATTAAGTGTCATAGGGTACTGAATATCGCGGAAATATTCCAGCTGAGCCATTGTATTAAGGCGGTTGGTTCTTCCCGGGTTTCCGATAACGAAAATAGCTTCTCCTTCACTGGCTCCCTGCGGGCTCCACTTGAAGAAGTTATCTGTCTTTAAGGGTTTTCCTGTTTCGTCATATACGCGGAAAAAAGTACAGTCGAGATTATAGCGCGGGTAAGTAAAGTTGTCGTAATCACCGCCGAAGAATCCGATCTGGTTTTCAGGGGCAAATACCAGGCGCACGTCATTATACCTTTTATATCCGTAAAGAGAATATTCTCCGCCGCTGTATAACGTTACAACAGAAGCCTCAAGTCCTGTTTCTTTCCTTGTGCGGGCTTCAATTTCGCTTATTTTATCTTTCTTTGCCTGAACTTTATCTGCGTCTGTCTGAGCAGCACTCATGGCATCCTGCACCTCTTTTGTAACATCCTTGATTAAGACCAGCTGATCGACATAAAGTCCGGGAACCGGCCTTTCGTCCTGCAGTGTCTGTGCAAAGAAGCCTGTTTTATGGAGGTCTTCACCTTCCTTGTTAACCTGTGTAACGCTTTCACGTCCGCAGTGGTGGTTAGTCATAACCAGACCATCGCTTGAGACAAAAGAAGCCGAGCAGTAGCTGGCAAATCTCAGAGCTGATTTTCTGGCTTTTTCGAGCCATTCGGGCGTTGCATTAAAGCCATATGCTTCCTGGAAATATTTTACAGGAGGATTATCAAATGTCCACATCTTGCCTGTATCAAATCTCTGTGCTTTTACAGTATCAAGATTAATACCACCGGGGATAGTTGAAGTTACAGCTGTATCCTGCTGCTGTGTTGTTGCTGTAGAGCCTGAACAGCCGGCCATAAAGGCAAACGACAAAGCAACGCTGCAGCTTAGGAAAGCTTTTCGAAGGTTTGTTAGCATGTTGAATCCGTATTTTTATTTGAAATTAATGAACTATTCTGATGAAAATTAATATAATTCTTCTCTCATTACAATCATAAATTTACAAATAAAATCCGGATTCCGGAATTTTTTAGATGTAGGATTCGGGGGTATATAAAGGCTCAATCTCCCATTCGTCTTCCACTGTACCTATGCAATGAGAACATTTTTCCACATAATATACTGTTTTTTCTTCCTGCGGCGAGGCATGAACGAAGTTTATAACAGTCTGACAGCTCGCGCACTGTACCACATGGGAGGTCTTTACTCTTGCCCGGCAGATTGGACACAGATAACCCAAATCACCAGGGGTTTTCCCGGGATCAACTAAATAAATTGAATTACATCTGGTATTGTTGCATTTAACAAAATGCAGCTGTACTGTATTTTTGGGTTCGATTGTTTCCTCCGCTATTTTTTGTGTATCAAAAGTAAAGAGATGAGTATACAAATTCTATGTAAAAATTAAGCCTGCCACTAATTTCCCCATACCTTTATTTTAACTTCAAGTTTTATCTATAGATAAAAAGTATTATTTTTATTTATTACGAATCTAGTCAATGAAGGAGAGATAATGGAAAAAATCAATGGATTTAAGGCTTATGACATCCGCGGAAAGGTGCCCGGAGAATTAAACGAGGACCTGGCCTACAAGATCGGAAGAGCATACAGCAAACTCATAGGGGCAAAAAATATAGTAGTAGGCCGCGACGTCAGAAAATCCTCCTCTCTGCTTTCGGAAAGCCTGATAAAGGGTATTACCGACAGCGGGGTCGATGTAATTGATATTGGGCTCTGCGGCACGGAAATGATCTATTTTGCCACACCTTTTCTGAATGCCGACGGCGGAATTATGATTACTGCAAGCCATAACCCGCCTGAATATAACGGAATGAAGTTCGTAAAAAAGGGCTCAGTACCCGTAGGATATGATTCAGGCCTGAATGAAGTGGAAAGAATGATCCTGAAGAACGAATTTGACCCGGTAAGCCGGGAAAAGGGGAAAGTTAAGAATTTAGACGTTATGTCTGACTTTATCAACAATCTGAAGAAATTTTACAGCAAAGATAAGATTAAACCGCTGAATATCGTTGTTAACGGGGGTAACGGCTGTGTGGGCCTGGCCCTGGATGCCATTGAAAAGGATCTCCCGATAAAAATGATAAAGGTTTTTACTGAACCCGACTCCAGTTTCCCTAACGGCGTGCCGAATCCCCTGCTTCCCGAAAACAGACAGCCTACCATAGATGCAGTAACCAAAAACAAGGCCGACCTTGGCGTTGCATGGGATGGCGACTACGACCGCTGCTTTTTCTTTGATGAAAAGGGCAATTTCATTGAGGGATATTATATTGTGGGACTCCTGGCAAAATCGATACTGAAAACTAATCCGGGTGAAAATATCGTTCATGATCCCCGCCTGGTCTGGAATACAGTTGAAGTCGTAAAGAAATACGGCGGCGTTCCGGTTGAATCCAAAAGCGGACATGCATATATAAAGGAAAAAATGCGTGAAGTTAACGCAATCTATGGCGGCGAGATGTCGGCGCACCACTATTTCCGGGATAATGCTTATTCAGACAGCGGAATGATACCGTTTTTACTGGTGCTTCAGCTTATTTCCGAAGAAAACAAGCCGTTTTCAAGCCTTGTTGAAGAAATGGTTAAGAATTACCCCTGCTCGGGCGAAATTAATACCACAATTGACAATCCTGCAGAAAAAATTAAAGAGCTGGATGAAAAGTATGACGGTAAAAAAGAGAGGCTCGACGGCCTCAGCGTGGAATTTCCCGACTGGCGTTTTAACGTCAGAATGTCCAATACGGAACCTATTTTGCGCCTTAACGTCGAAAGCAGAAAGGATGAAAAGCTGATGCATGAAAAAACAGACGAACTTTTAGGCATAATCAGGTCAAAATAACAGAACCTTTTGCAACTGAATGCGTCTAAATAAGAAAATCCAAACAAAAAGAGAAAACAATGAACCAGGATAACGAAAAAGACATCGATATTAACAGAATTCTGCACAACAAGCTGAAATCCATCTCTGCAGATTCTCTCGAAGCTGGCATTTCCAAGGTGGTTAGTGATCTTGTTGGTGAGGATTATAAGTGCAGCATCGGCAACATAAAATATACTCTTTTCAGCGGTGCTGAATTTAACCTTAAAGTTGAACTTTCATTAAAGTCCGAAGATACACAGCTTTAATATAACAGTTTTTCAGCAGGCGGTCTCCCGCCTGCTGAAGGCTTTCTTTAGAAAACAATCTCTTTAAGGACACTTACAACACTGTCTATTTCCTCGCGTGTATTATAAAAATGCGGGGAAAACCTTACGATACCTTCTCTTACTGCCGCAGTTATATTCCTTTTTTGAAGTTCACCGAACAGTTCCTCTGCTTTAGTTGAAGAAAAGCTGACAATTCCCGAAAGGTTCTTTCTTTCCACGTTCTGCAGCACAGGCTGAATTCCGTTTTCCATAAGGCGTTCCATAAAGTATTCAGTATGTCCCAGTATTGCTTCTTCAATTCTATCGTGCCCGAACCTTCTCATAAAGTCAATTGAAGCATGCAGGGCTATAACGCCGATTGCTGAAATAGTGCCGTTCTGGAAACGCTCAGCCGAGCTTCTGAGCTTAAGGTCGTACTGCAGGAGATTCCAGGCGTCGATTACAGACGTCCAGCCAACATATCTGGGATTAATTTTTTCCTGAAGCTCCCTGGTTAAAAATATAAACGACAGGCCCTGAAGCGCCATCATCCACTTCTGAGTACCCGAGGCCAGAAAATCTATATTCATCTTTTTCACGTCTATTCTGAGGGCTCCTGCCGCCTGAATAGCGTCCACGCAGAATATTATCCCTTTACTTCTGCAAAGCTCGCCTATTTTCTCAATATCCGCCCTGTAGCCAGAAAGAAACTGAACGTGGCTTATTGAAACCAGCTTTGTTTTGTCGGTTATGGCACGTTCAATATCCTCAAAAGATACTATGCCATTGTGTGACTTAACAATATCTACTTCCACGCCCTGCTGCTTAAGGTTAAGAAAAGGATAAATATTGGAAGGAAATTCAATGTCATTTAATATAATCCTGTCGCCCGTCTTCCATGCGAGCCCCTGCGCCAGGAGGTTAAGCGCGTTTGAAGTATTGTCCATAAAAGCAATTCTTGAAGAATCGCAATTTATCATTTCACCCAGCTTATTTTTAGTATCCACCATAACTTTCATATATTCAGGGAAATTCTCTATTTCCGTCCGGCTTCTCACATAAATATAATCGTCAAGCTCTTTTACCACGGGTTCAGACAATGGGCTTATAGCAGCATGATTCATATATATGCGTCCCGTTTCCAGGTACGGGTAATACTTTCTTGCCTCACTGATTTCAATCATTATAATTCCCGGTTTTATGAACAGATGAAATAAAAAGACCCTGAGGTCAAGGCTCCTCAAGGTCGTGGAATTGTTTCTAGCATTTAAATATAACGATTTTTCCAGCTTTATTCATCCTTCTTGTTTTAAGCCGCGGCAGCGGTGCCCTGTCGATAGCCCAGGGTGAAGGAATTCCCGGAGGGAATGACCGAACTCCGGGAACCGGAATCCCCCAAATTCCCATGGCGCAGCTGGCCGCAGCGCCTGGAATTTTTGGAATCCTTTTCCCCCGGGCTTCGCCCGGGGGCTATCAATCCTCCGCGGAGGACCGCTGACCGCGGCATCTGAAGATAACTCTTGCATATTGTGATATTATTTGCAATAATATCATTGTCCTTCCTGCAAAAAATGGGGTAATCCATGAAACAAGCGATATTCTTAGTATTTGTAGTGCTATTAAACCTGAGCTGCAGTGATCCGGTTAAACCCGAGAAACCGGAAAACCACCGCCCCGTAATATCATCCATAACCGTTGTTCC
>JBLNAZ010000138.1:0-52404 GCA_050259615.1 Syntrophomonadaceae bacterium
GATTCTTCAACAATTAATGTGTTGAGGGAAAACTCGCTGCTCATGAAAAGCCTTATGGAAGATAGCACGGCGCTTAAGGATACGGCCGACGGCTACTCTTTATATCAGAATTACCCGAACCCTTTTAACAGCATTACAACAATCAGGTATTTACTTCCTGTCACAGCGCATGCCAGCCTGAAGGTATTCGATATGCTGGGAAGAGAAGTCAAAATTCTGTCCAATAGTTTTTCTCTTCCCGGTCCGCATGAAGTAATCTTTAACGGGGCAGGCCTTTCAAGCGGCATATATTACTACAGGCTTTCAACAGAAAGCCATGGTCCTGAAACTAAAAAGATGATGATAATTAAATGATATGAAAAGGCGCTGGCTTATTCCGGCACCTTTCATAGTCTATCCTGCTTCAAAGATCTCTGCCCGCGTTGTAAAATCGATAGTGCACAAAAAAATCCACTGTATTTGAGTCCTGCATTTTATATATCATATTATCTTTCCTTTGTAATTCATTCAGTGTATTTGTAATAGATTTTTCCCTTAAGCACTATATTAAATCCAAATGTAATACAGTGCTTGTGGTGTTCTATGCCCTTTGAGAATTCATTTCCACATAGATACATACAGTAAACTTATTGGAGGGCCAATGAAAATCGCTACGATACGGCTTATTCTTTGTGCATTGGTGATGCTGCAGATATTATCAGCTTCTGCCTACGCAGCCGGTAAAACAAATCTTGCTAACGAACAGAATACCAAGCTCACAGTTCAGGATCAAACAGGAATATACGACGGGACGGCAACCCTTTCGGCTACCTTAACAGCTGCAGGCGCCGGACAGCCTCCTATTCCAAACATGACAGTCATTTTTACTTTTAACGGTTCCACATATTCCGGAACTACTAATTCCAGCGGTGTAGCTACTGCAAACGTCAGCCTTTTCGGACTCAGTGCGGGAAATTATGCCGGTATTATAGAGGCGAGATTTCCAGGTTTAGCGGACAGCTACAAAAGCAGCAGCGGAACAGCAAACCTGACTGTCACCCAGGCTCCTACAACTCTAACTGTCAGTAATTTGAAGGTGCCTGCCGGAAGTACAGTAACACTTACTGCCACATTAAATTTCGGATCAATTTCTGTAAGCGACAGGTCAATATCCTTTTATGTCAACGGTGTGTTAAAAGGAAGCTCTAATACTGACGGAACTGGAACGGCTACACTGGACAACGTCAGCGTGGCAGACCTTGCAGCAGGGACATACGAGATCCTGGCAAAATTCTCACCTTCACGTGGAAATCTTGCGGCAAGCACAGGCTCAGGAACTCTGACCATCACTGCACTGCACTCCAGCCTTACTGTCAATACAGTAACCGGCACCTATGGGGGAACTGTTGATCTTCAGGCGAAACTTACTTCTTCTGGTTCCAATCTAAACGGCAGAACAATTACTTTTACATTTAATAATTTAACATATACAGCCCAGACAAATGCCGGCGGTGTGGCAACTGTACCCAGTGTAAGTATTGCCGGCTTTAATGTTGGCACCTATACGGGAGCAATTGCTGCCTCCTTTCAGGCTTCCGGCGGCTATGAAGCTGCTTCAGGAACAGGAGATCTTAAAGTCACTCCGGCAACTACTGCGCTATCTGTCTCAAATGCAGCGGGGTCCTACGGCGGAACTATTAGCCTAAGCGCCACACTGACATCCGGGGGCTCCCCGGTAAACGGCCAGACAATTACATTTTCTTTGAATGGAGCCCAGGTGGGGCAGGCCGCAACAGAAACTAACGGAACGGCAACATTGACTAACGTTCCTCTAAGCGGAATAAATGCCGGCTCGTTTACCGGGGCAATTACAGCAAACTTTGCAGCATCAGGAAATTATACCGGAAGTTCAGGCCCGGCAAATCTTACAGTAGATAAGGCAGCTGCAACTCTTAACGTATTAAATGCAACCGGAACTTACGGCGGGTCTACAAGCCTTACTGCTGCATTGACAGCGGGAAATACTGCTCTTAGCGGAATGAGCATTTCCTTCAGCTTTCATGGCACTTCATATTCAGGCACTACAGATGCAAACGGAACTGTGACTATAAATGATGTCAGCCTTTCCGGAATAGACGCCGGTATTTATAATAATTATTTTACTGCGGGCTTTACCGCAACTGCCAACTATAAGGCAGGCTCCGGGAGCGGTAATCTCACCGTTAGCCAGGTCCCTACCAGCCTTAGCGTAGATGATAAGCAGGGACTCCTGGGCGGTTCTGTTACACTTACTGCTGCACTTACCTCATCTTCTGCGGGTCTTTCGGGCATGAGCGTTAATTTTAAGGTTAACGGTGTCTCAAAAGGAAGCGCACTTACAGATGCAGGCGGCAAGGCAACTCTGAATAATATCAGCCTGGTGGGACTTGCAGTCGGGTCATACACAATTGAAGCCAGTTTCGATCCAACGGGCGGCAATTATGCCCCCATCACCGGAACAGGAACTCTGAATGTTACTGAACTTCCAACTGAACTTGTTGTAAGTTCTGCCGCGGGGACTTATGGCGGAACTGTGACACTAAAAGCAGCACTGACTACTTCAGGCACAGCGCTTGAAGGTAAAACAATCAGCTTTACATTAAACGGTTCATCATATTCAGCTCAAACTAATTCCAGCGGCGTTGCAGCCGTAAGCGGAGCCAGCATTGCTGACATTGATGCCGGCACGCATACCGGAGCTATTACTGCATCCTTTACAGCTTCCGGCGGTTATGCCTCTGCTTCAGCAAATGGGGATCTGACTGTTCAGCAGTCATCTACTGTGCTTATCGTAACATCACTGACTGGTACATATGGCGGAAAAGTGGACCTCTCGGCAGAACTGACCTCGGGAGGAAATCCTCTGAGCGGAAAGAGCATCAGCTTTAAGCTGAATGGATTACCTGTGGGAAGTGCAGCAACAGGAACAAACGGCGTTGCAGTACTTCAGGCTGTGGGTTTGTCGGGCATTGATGCTGCCGCATATAACGACATAATTACAGCTGAATTTACGGCATCGGGAAACTACAATTCCAGCACGGGCTCAGGCAATCTCATAGTAAACCAGGCTCCAACAGCTGCTCTTGTTCCAAAGTCTACAGGTACATATAACGGGAAGGTAAGCCTTAGCGCTACACTTACAGTTACATCTTCGGGCAGTGCTTTAAGCGGAAGAACAATCAGCTTTAAGCTAAATGGAGTAAGTAAGGGAAGTGCTGTAACTGACAATAACGGCATGGCAGTCCTGACGGATGTGAGTATAGCAGCTATAGATGCAGGAACTTATAGCGACTACATTGAGGCCGTATTCTCGCCTTTGGACGGGAACTACGCTGCAAGCGCTGGGAAAGGGCCTCTGGAAGTTACACCATCTTCAACAAGTCTTTCCCTCAGCAATGTGGAAGCTCCTTATGGAAGCGCCCTCACACTTACTGCCGCGCTTACATCTTCTTCTGTGGGACTGCAGGGTAAGACAATTAATTTTACAATCAATGGAGTCTCAAAAGGAAGTGCCCAGACGGATATCAATGGAGCGGCAGCACTGAACAATGTAAGCATAGCTGGTATTGAAGTTGGAACATACAACAATTATATCGGCGCCAGTTTCTCACCAGCAGGAGGGAATTATTCATCAAGCACCGGATCGGCAGCCCTGAAAGTAGATGCCCTCCCGGTCAGCCTTGTTGTTACAAACGCATCAGGGATTTATGGCCAAACGGTTAGTCTTGAGGCGGCCCTGACTTCTTCAGGCTTCCCCCTGGTGGGCAGGACAATTACCTTTACGTTTAACGGTTCACAGCATTCAGCAGTGACAAATTCCAGCGGTGCTGCAACTGTCAGCAGCGTAAGTCTTTCTGGTATTGATGCAGGTACGCATACGGGGGCTATTACTGCCGCATTTGATGCTTCAGGAGGATATGCCGCAGCAACAGCATCGGGAGATCTTACAGTAGAAGCAGCCACAACAGCACTCTTAGTGCCTGCTGTAACCGGCACATATGGTGAAACAGTAAGCTTAACTGCAACACTGACTTCCGGAGACTTACCTCTGACAGGCAAAACAGTCAGCTTCAAACTTGGTGCGGAAGCAGTTGGAAGTGTACAGACTGATATAAACGGCAAGGCTTCTCTTACCGGAATCAGTCTGCAGGGCTATGATGCCGGAATGTTTAACGGCGCAATTAATGCTGAATTTACCGCATCAGGCAACTATGCCTCAGGCTCGGCTTCCAGTAATCTGACTGTAAACCAGGCCCCAACTACTCTTACTCCCGGAGATGTGTCAGGAACTTATGGAGAAACCGTTACCCTTACGGCTGAGCTTAATATTACTTCATCGGGTAACAAGATTAGCGGTCAGACAATCGGCTTCAAACTGAATGGCACATCTGTCGGAACGGCTGAAACTGATAACAATGGCCTTGCAGCTCTGGCCAATGTCAGCCTGACAGGTATTTCTGTCGGAACATACGCCGATTACATTGAGGCTGTGTTCTCTCCTTCAGGCGGCAACTTTGCATCAGGCACAGGAAAAAGCCAGCTTAAAGTTACACCGGCTTCAACAAGTCTCACTCTCGGCAATGTGGAAACTCCTTTTGGGAGTACTGTCAGCCTTACGGCAACACTTTCTTCCGGAGCTACGCTTTTAAGCGGACGGACAATTAGTTTTACACTGAACGGCGTATTAAAAGGTACTGCTGTTACTGGACCGGATGGTGTTGCTGTACTGAATAACGTCGGCCTTGACGGCATTGGAGCGGGGACATACAATAAATATATAGGAGCCGGTTTCTCCCCATCCGGAGATAATTATTCCGGAAGCTCGGCAACAGCAGACCTGAAAGTAAATGAACGCCCGACCAGCCTTTTAGCTGAAAATATAACAGGTACTTTTGGCGGCTCTGTTACACTAGAGACAACTCTTACTTCATCGGGATCTCCTCTTAGCGGTAAGACAATCAGCTTCAGCGTTAACGGAAATCCTGCTGGTTCTGCAACTACCGGTTCCAATGGCAAGGCAACTTTTCAATTCAGTCTGACCGGATTTAATGCCGGATCCTATTCTGGCGCAATTAAAGCAGATTTTACTGCACAGGACGGCTATGCCGCTGCCTCAGCCAAAGGGGACCTTACTGTTCAGCAGGCGCCTGCGTCTTTGATCGTCAATAAAGTCACGGGAACATTTGGCGGGAATGTGGATCTTACTGCCAAACTTACTTCAGGAGAAGTTCCACTGGCCAACAGGATAATTAGCTTCAAACTGAATGGAAAACCTTTGGAAACTGCTCAGACAGGTGCAGATGGTGTTGCAGTCCTGATGAATGTCAGCCTGTCCGGTATTGAAGCCGGCACCTACGAAGATATAATTACAGCTGAATTTGCGGCGGAAGGAAATTACAACTCAGGCACGGGCAAGGGCAGTTTGACTGTAAACCAGGCACTAGTCACTATGGTTGTCAGCAAGGCTACGGGACCCTATAACGGTAAAGTCAGCCTTACGGCAACACTTACAGCTGCCTCTTCGGGCAGTCCCTTAAGCGGCATTACGCTCAGTTTCAAACTTAATAATATCTCCGTCGGTACTGCTGTAACAGGTGCTGACGGTGCAGCAACGATACCAGATCTAAGCATAGCAGGGCATGCAGTCGGGACATATAACGATTACATTGAGGCAATCTTTTCACCTTCAGGAGGTAACTATGCTGCCGGTACAGGCAAGGGCCAGCTGGAAATTGTCCTGGCTTCAACAAGTCTTGCAGTAAGTAAAGTAACGGCTGTCTATGGCAGTAAAGTTACTCTAACAGCTGCACTTACTTCACTAGGATTACCTTTAAGCGGGAAAACAGCAGAATTTACACTTAATAATGTATCTTTTGGCACTGCTGTAACTGATGCCAATGGCGCGGCTTCTAAAACCAACGTCGATTTAACCGGAATTAGTGTCGGTTTGCATCAGGCTTACATAGGCGCAAATTTTGCAGAAGCCAGTCCTTATAAAGGAAGCAGCGGTACAGCGGACCTTGAAATAACAAAAGCCTCAACTGCAGTTTCAGTTTTGCCCGCTGAGGTTCAGTATTCCGACCAGGTTACTCTTACTGCGGTCGTTGCATCCTCAACTGCACAAGGAGGCCTTAATACTGCCGGCGGAAGCGTTGAATTCAACTACCAGCTGGGCAATGGAGCCGTAACCTCTTTGGGTACCGTTTCTTCTTCAAGTGTTGTAAGCGGCTGCCTTAATTTCAAATATACATTCACCTGTAAACTTAAACCCGGAACTTATAAAATACTTGCTGCATTTACTCCGGCGGACCAGTTGAATTACGACGGTTCCTCCAATGCATCTCCATATGGTCCGCTATTAGTTGAGCCTGAAGATGCCCTTGCTGAATACACGGGCCTTACATACTTCTCAACGGCTTCTTCAACTTCCATTAGTGTGGCAATGACTTTTTCAGCAACAATAAAGGATGCTGCTGACGATTACCGCGGAGACATATCAAAGGCCAGAGTCGAATTCAGAGAAGTCCCGGTTGGTGGAATGTTTGACAATGGAATCATCCGCGGAACAAATCCTGGAACAACTCTTCCTGTGTTTTTAGTCAATCCTTCTGATCAGACTATTGGGACTTCATCAACTCAGCCTTTCAGCCGGAATCTGAGTCAGTCCGAAATAAATAATCTGGGAGCTAGTTTTTATGTATATACAAAAGTTAACGGCTGCTACTCCAAACTGAGCGATCCTGCTCTAATCACTATCGGCATTCCTGGAAATGATAATATTTCAGGCGGAGGATTTATAGTCTCTAATTCATCGGCAGGGAAGTACCGCAGTAAAGCAGGATCAAAAACTAATTTCGGCTTTACATTGAAGTATAATAAGTCTGGCAGGAATAATCAGGGCCAGGCGAATATTATTATACGCATGGAGGATGATAAAATATACCAGATAAAGAGCAACGCCATCAACTCGATGTCTGTTTACTCAATCAAAGGTTCTTCCGGCAAAGCTGCCAGCTTCAACACAAAAGCTAACCTGACGGATATTACCAATCCTTTTAATCCGATATCTCTGGGCGGGTCTCTTTCACTGACGGTTGAAATGTATGATGACGGTGAAAATAATGAAAAGGATGCCATCGCAATTACACTTCAGGATCCAAATTCCGGACTTTTGTATTCGAGTAACTGGAGCGGTTCAAAAACAGCTTTACAGACTCTGGGATCACCTAACGGGGGTGGAAATATTAAAGTCCTGAGCTCATCCGGTCTTGCCAAAGGAATTGCGGAGGAAATAATTCCGAAAGAATATTCCCTATACCAGAATTTCCCGAATCCGTTTAACCCCAGCACTAATATACAGTTCGATCTGCCGGAAGACAGCAGGGTAAATATCTCGATTTATAATATTCTGGGCAGGGAAGTTGCTCATCTCGTTAATGATGACCTTCCAGCCGGTAAACACCAGGCAGTATGGAACTCTCAGGATAGCGGAGGCTCGCTTGCTTCAGGAATGTATATCCTCCGAATTACGGCTAAGAGCCACACCAGCCAGAGGAGCCTTGTCTCCACAAAGAAAATGATGCTCGTAAAGTAATAGCCTGCTAAAAGCGCTGAATATAGGGTTCAGCGCTTTTTATTCTTTAAAAAACTAAAGCCCAAAAACAGCTTTGCCATTTTTGGGCTTTTACTTTCATAAGGTTTAACTCGTGGAAAACTAAACTTCTTCCTCTACAACCTCTTCTCCGACTGCAACTTTTGCTTTGCCCTTGTTCTCAACTTCGGCAATATATCTTCTGGTTGCTTCAGGAAGTTCCTTCCATCCTCTTAAAGCCAGAAACATTCCGATCAGGGCAAAAGGCATTAAGAATACCGGCCACCAGTGCCAGTTCATGCTGGTCAAATATCCCAAACCTACCGACTGGATGCCTGAACCAAGATAAACAAAGCCGTCAACGATACCTGAACATGTTGCCGTAGCCTTTCTTCCGCCAAAGTCGGCTGCGGCTGTTCCTGACATCAGAGAGTGAACGCCTGTCACTGCCATAACGATCAATACTGCTGAAAATCCTACTACTAAAGGCGAAGAAGTCAGAAATATCGCCATTACTGCTGCCATTATAAACATGAATCCTGATAAGAATACAGCAGGGGGAGTTCTTCTTGACTGGAAGAATTTATCTGAAATAAGTCCTCCCATAAAGCCGCCGATTATACCGAAGATGCAGAGCAAAAGCCCCCAGTTACTCAGGAAGAATTCAGCTCCGGGCTGTTTTACTTCCTTTGCAAAAATAAAATACCACTGCATAATACCGTTTCTGAGTGCGCCTGAGGTCAGTTCAATGAAAGCAAAGGTCAGCATCAGTGAACTGCCGAAAACCATCTTAAGCAGGTCTTTTGCAGAATATTCCACGTCCATCTTTCCGGAAGATGCGTCATGTGTATCGAATGCGGGGAAACCTGCTTCCTCCGGAGTGTCCTTTATTAAAAACCAGTCCAGAATTGCCCAGAAGATCATAAGCGCTGCCGGAACAAAAAATACTGCCCAGACTGCATCGACTGACCCTGTTTTAAGTGCAAAAATACTTTGCAGAAGCGAGCTCAGCCAGTTAGTAGGGCCTCCGGGCTGAACTTTTACCATATCAACAATTGCCTGACCCCAGTCAAAAGCGAAATAAACACCGATTGAAATTAAAGAACCAAAAATTGCTCCAAAAACTCCACGTTCTCTTACGTGGAACCAGTATGCTTTTACCTTTATTATAGATACAGCCCCGTAACTCTGGAAATACATGTTCAAAGCATAGAGGACTGAAAAAATCACTACCAGATTACCCGTGTAACGCCCGGTTAATACCAGGTATGTTACAACTCCAAGTAAAATATTTGCAATTGAAGCGCCAAGGGAGGAAATAATTATTCCGGCCTTGCCGCCAATCTTATCAACCAGAGGACCATTGACCAGAAAAGAACAGGCATAAACTATCGTTCCTGCTCCGAAGATTATTCCAAAATCCTCCTTAGACATGAGACTTCCTAAGGCATTCTTCGAGACATTAAGATTATAACGGCCCATATAAAGAAATGCGTAGGACATGCCCAGAGGGAACCAGTTGATAAATCTGCGGATTAAAAACCTTTTGCCGTGCTTTAAAGGATTATTATAAAAATATAAAAAAACAATAAGTGCTATACTCAACGTAACAATAATGACACCCATATCGATATCCGTCCTGTTGAATTTTTAGAGGAAAACTTGATGTAATAATGTGGCTTTAAATTGGCCAAGTAAAAATATGGCATTAAATAATTATTAGCAACATTTTACTTGGACTATTCCTTCCTCCGCCATTTGGGAAAGCTGAGCGCAATATGTCCTTACCCTTAATAAAGCCCCAAAAAAGTCTATATTCGCAATTTTGGTGCATGAAATTTTGCCCTGAAACTTTATGCAAAGCCAGGGCAAATAACTTTGGAAAAAACCCTATTTATTTTCTAAATTTCATCCTTTGCAAATAATCTTTTTATGGCGGTACATATTTTAATGCTCATAATGAAACTTCCGAAATATATATTCCCGGGTGTTCTTTTCGTTTTAATCTGCTCCATTATTAACTGTAACGCAGCATTTTGCCAGGTGATACCTGAACCTGAAATACCGTTTTCACCAAAACATTATATTTGCTACAGGACAGACACCAGACTGAATATCGATGGGAAGCTGGATGAACTGAGCTGGCAGAAAGCACCATGGACTGAAACATTTGTTGACGTTGAAGGTGACGCTAAACCCGCTCCAAAATTTAAGACCAGAGCTAAAATGCTATGGGATGATGACTTTCTCTACATAGCTGCAGAACTTGAAGAGCCCGACGTATGGGCCAGGCTCACACAAAGAGATACTGCAATTTATAACGATGACAATTTTGAAATCTTCATCGATCCCGACGGCGATACTCAGAACTATTGTGAGTTTGAAATTAATGCCCTGAATACATTCTGGGACCTTCTTATGACAAAACCTTACCGCCTTGGCGGATTTTCTCTAAGCTCATGGGATGTCAGGGGCATTAAAACGGCTGTCGGAGTCCAGGGAACAATTAATAATCCTGCGGATACCGACCAGGGCTGGACGGTTGAAATAGCATTTCCCCTGAAAGTCCTCATGCAGTGTGCAGGACGTAAAGGTCTTCCCAATAGCGGGGAACAGTGGAGAGTTGACTTCACAAGAGTGGAGTGGGGCGTAGAGTCTTCAGGCGGCAAATATAAAAGAAATGACAGGCAGACCGACTACTGGGCATGGTCGCCGACAGGCCTGATTGATTTTCATTATCCGGAAATGTATGGCTATGTCCAGTTCTCAGAAAATACTGTTGGGACTAATCAGGATAGTTTCATACAAAGCCGGGAGGAATATGTCAAATGGGTGTTAAGGCAGATATTCTATAAGGAAAAGGCTTACTATTCAGACCATGGCACCTACACAAACGACTTAGGTGAGCTTAAGTTCGTGAAAGAAAGTATTCCGGGCTGCCAGTGGCCCCCAAGAGTTGAAACCGCCACGGACTTCTTTGAAATATCTGTACTCAGCTCAGATAATAAAACAAGAGTTTATATTTTAAGCGACGGAAAGACGGGCAGGATTTCATGTAAGTAAATAGTCATATCTGCCAGTTAATCCTGTCCGAAAGTTACAGTAAATACGCTTCCATTACCTTTGCTGCTTTTGACTGAGATACTGGCATTATTTAATTCGCAGTATTTTTTTACCAGTGCAAGCCCGAGCCCATTACCTTCAAATTTACGCGTATACCCCTGTTCTTCCTGTGTAAAAGGTGAAAAAAGTTTGTCTATGTACTGCTCAGAAATGCCTATTCCTGTATCGGAAATATCCACGCATATTTCTTTCTCCCGGCCGGGATAAATTCTTGCCGTGATACTGCCGGCTTTTGTATACTTGATCGCGTTATCAATCAGATTTGAAAATATCTGAGTCAGCGAATACAGGTCTGCGTTTACTACTGCCGTGCCATAATCATTAACAAAATTTAAGCTTAATCTTTTTATTGCGGCAGAGGTAGAATATTCATTTACTATGTTACTGAGAACATCTTTTTCCAGATTAAGAGGCTTGTAATTGCATTCCAGATAACCGGTCTGAACCTGGGACATATTAAGAATTAAATCAATCGTCCTGATCAGCCTTCTCGATGAGTTGTCAATTGCATTGAAGCTGAATTTAATCTCCTCAGTCAGGGGTTGTAAAACTTCTTCTTTTATCAGTGATACGAAATTAAGCATAGTGTTTATGGGGGATCTGATTTCATGCGACATTTGTGCCAGGAACTCTGATTTCAGTCTGTCGGATTTTTCAGCCTCACTTTTTGCCCTTATAAGCTCTTCGTGTATTTTAATGCGTTCTGTGATATCATTTGAGAGTACCAGGCGTGCTTCTTTCCCTTCAAAATCAATTGTATGCGAGATTATATCTACATAGATAATTTCTCCGTTCTTCTTGATATGCCTCCAGCTGCCGGCCATATTATAATCACTATGTGTGTTGGCAACATCTTCCAGTAATGCCGGTATGTCATGTTCAGGCCTAATATCCTTCAGCGTCATGTTCAGGAATTCTTCTCTCGAGTATCCATATTTATTAATGGCAGCATTATTCACCTCCAGGAATTTCAAGTCCTTCAGGCCATAGATCCACATGGGGAGAGGATTGTTCTCAAAAAGCAGCCTGTACTTTTTCTCATTGTATCTTAATGTCTCTTCGGCTCTTTTTCTTTCCGAAATATCCTCGTGCTGAATAATGACATATAACAGCTCTCCGCTTGTGTCAACAATCGGATACGCCTTATTTGAATACCAGACTTTTTTCTTCTTCTCTACTTCTATTGCCTGAGATTCAGAGGCAATCCCGATATCAAAGTAAACTTCCCAGGAAGCTGTTTGTTTTTCATTGAATACCTTGGCTAAGGTTTTATCAATCCCGTTGCGTATAATTTCTTCGTCCCTGAAGATATTATAGACATGCCCTTCAATATGTTCGGGTTTTACGCCGAAAAGCTCGCTAAGTTTAGGATTTATGCGAAGGCACCAGCCGTCCTTATCCAGTATCTGAGTGCTCGTTGCAGACTGAAGGAACATCTGCTCAAAGAAGCTCTTCTGTTTTTCCAGCTCCGCTTCAACTATTTCCCTGGGCAGTTTCACTGATTTCCTTAATTGTTTATTAATTTACTATCGGCAGAAAGGCCGGAAAGTTAAAAATTATTAGAAAATAGTGAATGTGACATTAAATCACAACAGCATAAGTGGATAAAGCTGATTAATTTCTTTCAGGTGGAAAAGTATGGGATTTGTGTTGGGATCTGAATTTTATTTATTTCAGTCTGGCCGGTTATAATCATAAGTCTCAAATATCCGGGCATTCTTTGGCATTTTGAAGTGTGCCGGGCTATTTCGGAATTAAGCTGATATTCAGTTCGTCTATAAATTCATTGACCTGATTTACTGCGGCTGAACTGTCTCTGGAATACACCCAAAGCCTGTAACCCTTCTTATATGCAAAAATATCCTTATACATTTCTGTTCTCCTGTAACCCAGAAACCAGTCCCACTGGTAATAGCCTGTAGTGTCTGAAACGGTTTGCATTAAGAAGGCATTGCTGACATTGATGTTTAGTGAGTCTCCGGCGAATACAATGGAATCGGGAACGGAGGAGGCTTTTATCCCGATAATGACTTTGTCCACTTCTTCCCGGGTCACGGAGTTCACAACATTCCCTCTTAATTTGTAAACCTGATCGAATGTTGGAGTCGATTCATGGCTGCAGCCTGTCATCAGTGCAGTCATGATGAGGAGCAAATGGTAAATATATTTTTCTAACCTCATATTACCTCCCTGAAAAGTAATCCATCGGGTAAAAATACCTGTAATGAAATATAGTAAAATGATCCGGTTCGCAATAGAAGTTTTTGAGGGATTATGAACTGTACCCCTCCATATACCGAAATTCATTAAAACATACAATTGCTTGTAAAAAGTTAAATCAGTAAGTTTTATGCGTGAATTTATAATTTATTTTGTTTTCAGCAGGGAGCGCCCCCATTTCGGCACCATCCCTGCCACTTAAGAAATTCCAATTATAAGGGACAAAAAGTTAATAGAATGCATGATTTAGATAAATTTTTAGGAGAACTAAAATGATTGGTTATCTTTATGGATCTTTGCTTGCAATCATCCAGATAGTTGTTGTTATTGCTGCATTATATCTGTTCGCATCCAGACTTCAAAAAGCAGAAGGGAACACCTTTAAGGAACGTTTTAAGGCGGCAAAAAAGGGAATTCTGGTTATACCGGCTTTATTACTCATATTCCTTTTTGCTTTTGACGGCTTTATGGCTGTGAAGCTCGTTGAGCAGAAAGATGCCGCCCAGATAATGGACTTCCTTCTTCTTGATAAAATGCACAGAAATACAGACGATCTTCTCGGCGGCCTGTCCAGGGAAGTAAAAAACTTTTCTGATCATCACCCCGAATTCAACGTGCAATATGAAGTTCAGAAGCAGTCAAAGCCGTCTTCTTCTTATGAAGATGTAGTGGTCGACCAGGCATTCCAGGTTGTCCTTTATGCTGAACGCAAGGGTATTGGAAACGATCCGGAACTTCAGAAAATTAAACTGATGAAGGACGACATCCAGGAGATGCGCAAGGAAATGGCCAGAATAGAAAGTTCATTGTCAAACCCGATAAAAGTCCAGAAAGGCGAAACGCACCGTGCAATAGTACAGCGTTACCTGAAAGATGAAGTTAAGCTCGACGATAAGCAGGTAAAATCAATCATCAGCAGAACAGCGCTGTTTAACAGTCTGATTCCGAATTTTTATGTTTATAATTTGTATAAGGACGGCGTATTTTTGACAACAGTTACTCAGGGTGATGCTAAATTGTCGCCAATGACAGTGGCCCGGTTGTCCCAGAAAAGAATGATGAGCGGCGTTCTTAAAGAGAACAGTGAGCTGAAAGTTTCTTTGGATTCTCTCAGGTCTGCTTATAAGATCGGTACTGAAACCATTGAACAGTAATTGAACTTAACTGATTATTTGAAAAAGCCCGGGAACATAGTTTCCGGGCTTTTTTAATTTGTTGAAACCAGTTCTATTTAACTATTTCAGCTTTAATAACCAATGTCTGTGTGGGCTCTTTAGGATCGTTAGAGCTGATCTTAATATTTTTAGCTACTTTACCCTGCAGATTCGAAGTATCAAAATCAACCTTTAATGTACCCTTTTCCCCTGGTCCAATATTCCTGCTGCTGATCTGTGTTATAAGTCCCGGACCCGTTGCAACTATAAATTCTATATTAAGAATTGAACCTCCCGCATTTACAAAGTTGAATGTATATTGGGCAACTTTGCCTTCAGACAATCTTCCGAAATCGTGCAGCTTTTGCATAAAAGACAGCTTTGGCGCTTTCGGCATCTTCTTTTTTGTAACGTTGTCTTTCACCGAGGCATTTTTTTTGGTTGAGCCAATAGTATTTGCCAGGCTTCCGGTATAAGGCGTGGTATTTGCCCTGGTTAGAACGTTGGCCGTAAATGTGACACGCGTGTTACTGTTTACAGGATCATTCGATTCAATAAAAACCGTCTTGCTCTGTTTTCCTTCTCTTCCGGATGAATTAAAAGTAACTTCCAGCTCAGTAGATTCTCCCGGCTGCAAGTCGTTTTTTTTAGGCTTTGCAACGGTGCAGCCGCATGAAACCTTTACATCCTTAATGTTAAGTATGCTGCTGCCTTCATTTTTAATGGTGTAGGTTCTGCTTGCTTTATCCCCCTCTTTTATGTCTCCCATGTCGTGAGTCAATGGAGTGATGATAATTCTGGGATCGAGCTGTGCATATGCCAGACCTGAAATGAAAAGAAAAATAAATAGTATTTTTTTGAACATTTTCTTACTCCAGCTTTAATGATCTATTTCCAAAATACATTATATAGGTTCCGAGTATTAAAAGACCAGAGTTTTCCAAAACCTTCTGCCAGCCTACTCTGCTTCCTGAAGCTGTCCCGAAACAGCCGCATTCAATATTCAAACCGCGGGAAATGCTGATAACTACCAGAATAATAAACATCAGCAATAAGCTGCTTATTATTGCAGCATTTTCCCTTGCCAGTATTCCAAAGACCAAAAGGAGCCCTGAAACAACTTCAACCCAGGGGATTGCCACGGCAAAAAAGTTAATTAAGGCTTCGGGAAAAATTTTGTAATCGTAAATGGCTCTGGCAAAAGCATCCGGCCCTGAAATTTTTTCCATTCCGGCAATAATAAAAATTACTCCAAGAGCCACCCTTGCAGCCAGCAGGAGATATTCATTTGTAAGAATATTTTTAAGTTTCATCTATTTTGACATGGGATATTTAGCTTCAGCCCAGGAACTCCAGCCGCCGAAAAAAATAAATATCTTATCATAACCCATTGAGGCCAGCTTGTTCCCGAGCATTATGCTCAGGTCGCAGTCCGATCCTTCGCAATAAGAAACCAGCGGCTCATCCTTGGGTATGGTTTTCAGCAGCTTCTGATATTTATCAAATTCGTAATAAGGAATATTAATGGCGTTTTCTATGTGACCTTTTTGATAATCCTCATATGCACGGGCATCTATAAATGTTGCATTTGCTTCGTGCAGCTTTAATGCTTCTTTAAGAGAAATGTGTTTCGGTTCATTGGTAATTTGCGGAAAGCTTTCGCTTCTTAGCAGCTCTGCGGACAGTTGTTTCTTAATGCTGAAATCAAATAACGGCACACCGGCCTGCGAGAAATAATTGTAGGTTATCCCAAGGCAAAGACTGGCCATTACAATAATAAAAATTTTATTGAAACTGATTTTAGCCATTGGATTTATATGTCCTGTTGGAGCTGCTTTAACCTTAAGATAAGTTCCTGAATAATAAGAAGCAAACGCGGTCTGATGATTCAGTCAACTTTTAGCGGGCAGGAGGCCAATGAAGCCAAAAACTCAGTCGTTGCCGTCTCGATTCATGTGACAAATATCATTTAATATATTTGTCACATCCTGCCTTGGCAATTCTGGCAATAACCCCTTCGCGTACAGACTCGGGAGCCTTTGAATCGGAAACAAAGACCGCAATCAGAAGGTGCCTTCCATTGGGAAGGGTGACAATCCCTATGTCATTGGTTGCTGCGGTAATTCCTTTTTCTGTGCCCGATGTTCCTGTCTTGTGGGCAACTTTGCTGTCTTTGGGAAGCAAACCTTTGATCCGGTTAAGTCCGGTAGAAGTTTCAGTCATGCAATTTAAGAGCAGTTTTCCGGTTTCAGGCTTAAACAATCCTCCCTTGCAAATTAAATTTAAGAGGCGGATAGCCCCGCGCGGCGATGTATAATTCCTGTATTGGACAGAGCTGTTATGCCCCAGCTCTTTTTCCGTATTGAGTACATGGATATCCCTTAGTCCCAGACCTGAAAGGTACTTCATGACTTCACCGGGTCCGCCGCACATCCGCATCAGCACGTCACTTGCAGTCCCGTCGCTTTCCGAAACCGAATAACGTATCAGGTCCCTGAGTTTCAGTTTAAAATTTCCCTCGGGATGCTCATCCCTGATGGGGCTATGCTGATATTTGCTTATGAAATCATCTTTTGTCACAAGGATAAGGCTGTCGGGGCTGAATAAACCTGCATCCACTTTTGAAAGAATTGCCATGGCTATGGGGAGTTTATAAACACTCTGCATCGGAAAATGCTGATCGGCTTTAAGCCATGCTGTTTCTCCGGTTTCTGCCAGCATAATGCCTGCTCCAACGTTTCCTTTGGCGTCCCGGGCTATTTTTGTAATTTCCGCTTCAATGCTCTGTGCTGCTGAAATTCTGTTTATTAGAAGGACGATAAATACAGATAAGAAAATATTCAATGTTTTCATAAATGTCAGGTGCTGGTTAATGATGTTTGGAATATAAGAAATTAGCTATTATAAATTTTAAATGAAATATAAAAAAGGCCCAAAACCAGCCGGTTCTGAGCCTTAATTTCTTTTAGAAAACCTTCTTCTTACCAAAGCCCAATAATCAGGCCTGCAGCAGAAAAAAATACAAAGTAAAATCCGGTTAATAAGCCCTTTGCTGCATTAAAATCCCTTACATTAATCCCTGTGGAGTCTGCGGCCTGGACAGAATGCTCTTAAAAATCTCCCAGCGCTTTTCCTGATTGCTTTCACTGCCGCCGTTTTTCTCAATATAGTTCTTTATTATATCCTGCCCCAGCGTATAATTGATTTCATAACTTCTGTAATGTTCCATAAAGCGCAGGGACCTTTCCGCACGGTCTTTTGTCTGAAGATAATATTTGATAAGCCAGTTGATTGTCTCTTCCTTTGTAAATTTCCCGTCGAGATACATGCGCGCGGCATCTGTTACGGCATACTGAAGATTGCTGATAATCATCCGCAGTTTATAATATTTCTCTGCTTTTGATGTATCCATTCCGGCAAGAGGGAATAGAACCTTCTTTTCAAACTCGAGCCTTTCCTGCCCAGGGAAAATCATGTCTATGCCGTAATTCGCACTGCCTTCGGCTATCAGCGACTGAGGGCTGTAAAGAGGATAAATTGTAAACTCAACCCAGCCCCTTCCTTTTGCAAGCTCTTTTTCCAGAAGTGCGTTATATACATGATGCCCCGGGTAGCCTTCGTGCGAGGCAAGACCTAAGGGGGCGTCAATATAAGTGGGGAGTTCTGTATTGACTTGAATAAGGCTGAATGCATTCCCTTTGTACCAGTTGTAAGCCCCCCATGGCTTGTCTTTAACGTATTCAACCTTGAAGTTTTCGCCTTTGGGAAGCTTTATATGCTCAAGAGTTCTTCGTCTGCATTCCTGTATTGCCGCGGTAAAAACCGCATCCAGTTTGTCCTTTGGTATAATAAACTCTTTTCTGAAGTTCTCATACCTCTGCGAGATGTCGCCTTCTCCGGGAAGAAGCTTGTCAATTTCTTTTAACTGTCTTTCAAAATATTCCTTGTTGTGAACTGGAGCCACTGCATCATAGAGCGCCTTCGACTCCTCATCAAAACTCATCTTTTTCCCGTTCAGTATTTCGATTCTGGCTTTGACAGCCGAGATCTGATCTTTCAAAAACTGAAGGCGCAGTTTTTCAATTTCACTTAAAGCGCTTGTTTGAACCTGGGACAGTTCCCCAAGCAGCTTTTCGGCCCCGGAGTGAAGCTTTTCAAACGGGAAATTCTTCTTTTCATTTTCACTTAATTCAGCCGGTTTCCACTTTTCCGGACCGTAATAAGCATCCACATAACCGTCATCATATTGTCCTAAATCTAGTACCAGCTTAACATAGCGTTCGGCAATGCCATTCATCTTTTTATCCTTCGCAAAGTCTGTGGAAAAAAGAGCTAATAAAATTAAAGTAATTGATATCAAATTATATTTGAGAAGCTTCATTACCTGCCTCAATTTTATAAATAATGACCCAAATATAACACATGTCAGCTGACTTTGAAAAGCCTGCTTGAATGATAATATTCAGTTTATAACTCATCAGCTTTGACATTCTGTTTATTTAGAGAGTCCTTAAGCTTTTTTGTTATATCAAAGGAACCCTGCATATTCTTCATACTTATACCGGTATAGTAATAAAGAATAATAGTGCGGTCCTTTGTTGAAAAAAATGCATTTGTAAATATGCTGCCTGAAAATCCGTTCATGGAGTAAAGATCTTCACCATCCACATTAAAAATAAGCCAGGTTAAGCCTATGTCTTTTACAGGAAATGATCTTGTTGGAATATTTTTAATTCCCTGAGGAGTAAGCATAAGATCCACTGTTTCGGGCTTCAGGACCTGATAATCATTATAGCGTCCCTTGTTGGTGAAGATGGAAAGGAATTTAACAAAGTCCTGCATTGTGGTCCTCAGCATTCCTTCAGGGTATCCGGGAACACCAAAATGCCTGACCTTCCTGTATGAATTTAAGCTGTCGCTCTTGGGAAATCCGTATCCCAAAACGACCCTGCCTGTATCCAGGCCCTTCAGGTGCCAGTTTGTGTTGTCCATCCCCAGGGGCTTGAATATGGCGCTGGTGCAGTACTCAGAGAAATCCTTGCGGGCAAGTTTCTCAACAATATAACCGATCAGTGAAAACGCTATATTGGAGTATCCGTACTTTGTCCCGGGTTCATTCTTGCTGAAATAGTCAGAGGAATAGTACTTCCCGCCGGGAGTAAATAACCCCTCCACAAAATCACTTAATGCAATTGGCGAGTCGCCTGCGGTTCCCAGGTTCAGCTTATTTCCGGCCGGAAGCACGTCATCAAATCCCGCGGTATGTGTCAAAAGCATCCTGAAAGTGATGGGTTTATCCGGGAAATTGGGGTTCCGTACTTTAATGGGTATATAGCTGTTAACATCATCATCAAGTTTGAACATACCCTTTTCATAGAGCTGCATCAGGGCCGCAGCCGTTACAACTTTAGAAAGAGAGGCCAGCTGAAAGATATTATCCTTTCTGAGGCCTTTCTTTGCCTCAAGATCGGCGTAACCGTAAGCACCTTCCCAGATGATTTTACCATCCCGGGCAAGGCAGGCTCCAAGCCCCACATAATTCTGCGAGGCGACGATGTTTGTAAGATAAGCATCCAGCCCGGTAGTGTTTGCTGAGCTATTTGCATCACTTCTATCCTGACCAAAAATAGATGTTTGAAAGATGAGTGCTTGCAGGAGAATTAATGCCGGGATTATAACAGGCATAAACAGGACTGATCTTTTTGTTTTCATTGTTATACCTCATAGAAAGGATGTTAAAACTCTTCCCTCATGAAATAAGCTAAAATTAAAACAAATTATAAAGGGTTTTCTATTTTGAGGGCGGATTTTATAAAAAATGTAGCGCTTTAGATATTTGACCTGTCAGAAATCATTTCCGGCAGATCAATTACTCAGGCCTCCTGCTGAACAGATCCCTTGACTAGTACGACATGCCCAGGCTTTTCCACCCACCGGCGGAATAATATGGATATGAATAAGGTAGCTATACTTACTATGCAGAGCGTGAATATAAATGCCGCCCAGCCGTAATTATGCATGATAACCCCTGAACTTGTCCCGAGCAGACTGGAGCCGGCATAGTAAAATAAAAGGAACAAAGATATGGAAACAGGCTTGGCTTTATTCGAATACTGGGCAACAATTTTACTGGCTATTGTATGAGCCCCGAAAAAGCTGAACGTAAAAATGCCAAGCCCCAGAATAACCAGAATAAGGCTTGGTGTAAGCATAAAAAGAAGTCCTGCAAGCATCAGTGAAACAATTGCAGGAAGCGTTTTTTGTGAACTAAACCTGTCGGATAATACTCCTGCAGACATGGAGCCCGCCGAACCGACTATGTACATCAGGTACAGTGATGCCAGGATTTCATGCGGCAGGAAAAACGGTGCACCCTGCATGCGGAACGCCAGGTAATTATATATGCTTACAAAGCTTCCAAGATAAAGTCCTGCAAGAATGTACATGGAAAGCAATAAAGGATTACGCAGGTGCGTGCTCATTGCTTTAAGGTGTCTAATCGTATCGGTTTTGTACGGCTTAAAATGCTTTGATGCCGGGGCCTCAATAACAAAAAGCATCCCGAATATAAAACATATCGTGCCTACAATACCTGTAGCCCAGCGCCACGAAAGCCACCCCGTAATAAGCGTAGCAACTATGCGCCCGCTCATGCCGCCTATTGCATTCCCTGTAATATAAAGACTTGTAGCCTTTCCAAGGGCTGAAGAATGAATTTCTTCTGCTATATAAGTCATAGCAACCGAAGCTGAACCCGAAAGGAAAAATCCCTTCAGCATATTTATTGTAACAAGAACAGGGAATACCGGCACAAAAGAAGAGATTACAGTAAGTACGGACGAGCATATGAGTGCAAGCCCTATGAGGCGTTTACGCGAAATCCTGTCTGCAAATAGTGCACCGGCAAAAAGCCCTGCCGCAATGCCGATAGTTGAAAACGAGACTGTCAGGCTGCTTTCAGCGGGATTAATTGAAAATTCTTTGCCTATAGCGGGAAGTATGGGCTGGAATAAGTAGAGCTGCATGAAACAGGAAAGTCCTGCCAGGAACATTCCCCGTGCAATCTTATTAAATTCTTTGCTGTTTTTTAATACTCTGTTGTCTTTAAGGGCAGTAGATTCCTTCATTACCAAACCAATTCTTAAACAAAATCACTCAAGCAGCATAATTGCATACTCAAAAAATCAAATACAAACCTACGCTTTTTTTAATAAAATGACAATCCATTATGTAGGAAGCTGAATCTTACTTGGCAAAGGAGTGTCTGGCTGTGGCCCACGCCCTTAAAAACAATTATCAACAAAGGAAAAAGCCAAAATTGACTCCTTTATCATTAGCCCGGACGGATAGCCGCCGGCGTGTTGGGATTTGTAAATGGAGACCTCAGCTATTGAATCTCATACTGTGCTTTAAGGCCTAAGATGAAGAAAAAAGGAGATAACAGATTCTTCTACAAGACCGTGCTGGTTTATGCCGGTATCAGACTATAAGCTTATTGAAACATTTAAGGGGCCAAGGAACTTAAATTCCTGGATTCTTTGTTGATTCTATATTATACAAAAAGAGACGGGTTATGAGAAAATTAAAGCTGCAGGTGCAAATGTCCCTGGATGGATTTGTGGCCGGCCCGAAAGGGGAGATGGACTGGCTGATTTGGAACTGGGATTACGACTTGAAAAAGTTTGTTACTCAAATAACTGAAACTGTGGATCTTATACTCCTCGGGCGGAAACTGGCCGAGGGATTTATTCCTGCCTGGGCATCGAGGGCATCTGATCCTGATGCAGGTCCTGAAAGCGAGGGTGCCGCAAAAATGAACGATACTCCTAAAATTGTTTTTTCCAGAACTCTCACAGAAAGCCAATGGCCGAATACAGCTCTGGCAAAAGGGGAGATGGTAGAGGAAGTAATGAGACTCAAAAAAAAGCCGGGTGGTGACATTATTGCCTACGGCGGCGCTGAATTTGTTTCAAATCTCGTCCGGCACGGCCTGATAGATGAGTATTATCTGTTCATAAATCCTGCAGCAATCAAAGAGGGCATGACTATTTTTGATAAAGTTGAACCAAGACTGAACCTTAAACTCTCGGGATCACATTCTTTCAGCTGCGGCATTGCCGTACTAAAATATAAACCTGCTTAACTTTTTCTGAGGCATGTAATGGGAATTTCAACGATGCTGACCAGAAAACTGAAAATTTCTCATCCTATAATCCAGGCTCCAATGGCTGGAGGCGGAGATACACCTGAACTTGTAACTGCTGTAAGTAATGCGGGCGGATTGGGATTTATCGGGGCGGCTTATCTTACCCCAGCGCAGATTATAGAAGTCTCCAGAGCAATTCGCAATATTACAAACCGCTCCTTTGGAATTAATCTCTTTGCTCCGTCTGCATTTGACAGCGGTACAAGCTCGTCCTGGGACCTGCAGTGTAAACATATATCACACTACTATGCCGAACTTAATTTGCCGGAGCCGGTGCTTCCTTCAAATATAACAAATTCATTCTATGAGCAGCTTGCGGCTTCAGTAGAGTCAGGAGCTTCAGCTTTTAGTTTTACATTTGGAATTATTCCGCCAGATGCAGTCGCTCTGGTAAAATCGCGCGGTATGTTACTGCTTGGTACGGCTACAACTGTTAAAGAGGCTATAGCTATTGAAAAAGCCGGAGCAGATGCTGTAATTGCTCAGGGCAGTGAGGCAGGCGGGCACAGGGGATCGTTTCTTGAAGATTTTGAAGCAAGCATGATCGGAACAATGGCGCTAGTGCCACAGATAACTGACGCTGTTAAAATTCCTGCAGTGGCATCAGGAGGTATAATGGACGGCCGCGGCATTGCAGCGGCTCTGACTCTGGGCGCATCTGCTGTGCAGATGGGTACAGCCTTCCTTACCACAAGTGAAGCCGGAATACCGGAGGTGTATAAAGAGGCAATCATGAAAGCCGCCGAGGATCAGACAAAAGTAACCAGGGCATTTTCCGGGCGCCCGGCTCGAGGCATTATTAACCGCTTTATGCAGGAAATGGATGCTTCGGCTTCAGAGGTTCCCATACCTCCTTTTCCTGTGCAGAACTTCTTAACCAGACCACTCAGGACTGCTGCAGCAAAACAGCAGAAAGCTGAATTCCTCTCACTCTGGGCCGGTCAGGCTCTGCGCCTGGCCCGGAGGCAGCCGGCAGGTGAACTGGTTTTAAGACTTGCTAATGAAACCGAAGAAGCAATATCCAAACTGAGGACCATTATAACTTGATTCTGCCCTGAAAAATAGAAACCATTTGTCTGAAAATAATAAAGCCCGAAGGTGCTGCCTTCGGGCTTTTCTTAATAGAGATTTATAAATCCCAGGGTATTTGGCATCCCTGGAATTAAGCTTGCTTTTATTTTAATAAAGTCAGCTTCCTGCTCTCTCTGAACTCTCCTGCCTGAATGGTGTAAATGTATATTCCGCTCGGAAGAGACGAGGCGCTGAACTCTTGTGAATAACTTCCCGCCTGCTTTACTTCATTTACAAGTGACGCTATCTCACGCCCCAGCAGGTTGTAGATCTTAAGACTTACAAAACCCTGTCTTGGAATTGAATAATTGATCCTGGTGGAAGGATTAAAAGGATTAGGATAATTCTGGCTTAGCGAATAAGAATGAACAGCCCCCTTGTCCGGGCCTTCCGAAACGCCCGTCTGGGGCTCGGTATATACCGTTAAACCTCTATTGATAGTACCTATCCATTTAACACCATTTTTGTCAGAAACAATTGATGTGATATAGCAGCCCGAAATTCCTGCGCAGAGCGTGTCGAGGGTGGACCAGAAGGAATCTTGTACTTTGTTTAACCCGGTTTCTGTACCAATCCATTTCCGGTTATTGGCATCCACAAAAATCGAATGAACAAAATTATTCTTGAGTCCTGAGTTTGAAGTATTAAAAATGTCGCACGTCTGGCCCGCATGAGCTACAACTCCTTGTCCCCTTGTTCCTACCCACATAATTCCTTTCTGATCGAATGTTACCGAGAGAACATCGTTGCCGGGCAGAGGAGAATTGTCCTTATTGAAAACCTGCCAGTTAGTTCCGTCAAACATCGCCAGCCCTTCGTTTGTCCCGAAGAATTTCACATTCTGGCTGTTGATAGCAACGCAGTTTATGTTATTGCTGGGAAGGGGCGAGTTGTATTTATCAAAAAATGTCCAGTTTGTGCCGTCAAATTTAGCCACGCCTCCATTTTGCGTTCCGGCCCATTTGTTTCCTTCCTTATCAATTGCGACCGAACTGACCGCGTTCTCGGGCATAGGTGAGTTGTATGTATTATAAACCTTCCAGTTTGTCCCATCGAATCTTACAAGACCAATGCAGTATGTTCCTATCCACACAGTATTTTTCCCCTCAATTGTTATGGCAAGGGGATAAGGGCATGTCAGTGCAGAATTGGATTTATCATAAAGACTCCAGTTCTCTCCGTCAACTTTAACGAGTCCTTTTTCGGCAACTATCCATTTTACCCCGAAAGAATCAATTGCAATGGCATTTATCTTGTTGCTGGGCAGCTTGGAATTTGTAGTGTTGTATGTAACCCATTGATTGCTTTGGCAAAAAGCATAGGACGAAATGAGAACTAATAAACAGAAGCATAGCTTTTTCATATTTTCCTCTTGAATTGATAGTGGTTATTTTAGCATTACCATTTTTATAATCCTTTCTGTAGCTTTTCCTTGTATTGTTACGGCTTCCAGTTTACAAAAATAAATTCCGCTTGCAGCCTGTTCATTGTTTAAGTCCCTCCCGTTCCAGACTACATTCTGAAATCCTGATTGCTGTGAATTGAAGCTGAATGTCTTTATAATCATGCCAATCATATTATAGATTGTAAGCTTAACATCCGACTGCTCCGGCAGGGAGTATCTGATTGTAGTGACCGGATTGAACGGATTCGGAAAATTCTGGACGGGTCCAAAACCTTCTATTCCGGAGGACTGCTCCTTAACTAAAGTAACTGAAACCGATGCAGTGTTGCTGTATTCTGAATCACCTCCGCCGGCAATTGCCTTTACCCTGTACTGGTAATCCCCAGGAACTGTAAGATTGGAATCGATAAATGTAACGCTGTTGGCCTGGAGTGTAGTAACCTGCACGAAATCGGCTCCGGATTTCCTTTCTATTACATATCCGGCTTCGCTTTGCGAGTTGTCTCTCCATGTAAGCTTTGTACTATTCTTGCCTTCAGGGGATGCCTTCAGGTTGTCGGGAGCATTGAAGACTGTCGTAAATTTCCAAATTGGCGACCATTGTGTTCTTAAACCTGTGTTCAGCCCCTGGATTTTCCAGTAATACTGCCTGAGGTCCGTCAGGCCTTTTACTTCTTTAGTGCTATCGGTTATGGAAGAATCCTGGATTATAGGGTTTGAGAACGTACTGTCCGCGGCTATTATTAATTTATAAGCGTCGCACCAGGCTCCTTTTTTCCATGTGAGCCTGAGGTCAAGCGGCTGTTTAACGGAGTTGTTGGCAGGCTTAAGCTGAACGGGTACCGACATGGCAACAATCTGAAATTTTCCGCTGGTTATTCCTTTTATCTGGGGATTCGATATCGATTCAATTCTGATTACACACGCAGAAGAGGAAACTTCAGGTACAGTGATGTCTTCGGATCCGTCGTTTGCCGTGTTAAGCGCAAGATCAGTGGGGAATGTTGTGCCACCGTCCGTGGAAAGCCTGATATTAACATTTCCCGAAACGCTGCTTGTGCCCCAGATTATTTTCTGTTTGCTCCCTGCTATCCAGTTGGTTTGGTTCACGGGCTGCGAGACGATAATGACGGGCGGGATATTAACTCCGTTCTCATTAAAAACTGCAACGCCGCCGCGGACTGTCCCTATCCATTTATTGCCGAGCTTGTCAACTGCTATAGTTCTGACATATTTATCCGGAAGCCCTGAATTTGCAGTGTCATAAATTGTCCACTTGTCGTCTTGAAATCTTGCAACCCCGGTTGAGTCCATTCCGAGCCATTTGATCTCCCGGTTCTCAAGCGTAACACAGGTAACCCAGTTGTCGCGAATAGGGCTCCTTGCTTTGTCGTATTTTGTAAATGTTGTATCATGGAGTCTGAAAAGTCCGCAGCTGAAGGAAGCTATCCATTTATCATTATTTTTGTCTATGGCAATGGAAAGCGAAGCGTTGCATGAAAGGTTGGAATTGTATTTGTTTTTAATTTCCCAGTTTACCCCGTCAAACCTTGCAAGTCCGCCTCCGTTGGTGCCTATCCAGGTATTTCCAAGACTGTCGGCGTTCAGCGAATAGACAAAATTTACCGGGAGAGGGGAATTATCCTTGTTAAATACAATCCAGATGCCATTTTCTACCCTTGCAAGCCCGTTATCGCCGGTCCCGATCCACAGTACCCCTTTCGGGTCAATTACAAATGAAGCTACCCAGTTGCTGGGCAGGAAAGAATTGGATTTGTTCCAGTTTGTCCATGTAGTCCCGTCGAATTTATACAGGCCTCCAAATCTCGTTCCGAACCACTTATTGTTATCTTTATCGATATAAACGACCCTGACAAAATCGTCACTCAGGCCTGAGTTTTTCGAATTAAATATGGTCCAGTTGGCGCCGTCGAATCTTGCAACACCATAGCCGTCAGTTCCGATCCATTTTACGTCCTGCTTATCGATGGCTATTGAATATATGCTGTTATTGGGAAGTCGTGAATTTGCACCATTAAAAGAGATCCATTGTGTGCTCTGGGAAAAGAGCACATTACTGAATAAAAGAAAAAGAGATAGTAATATCTTTTTCATGGAGACTCCTCAGTTATAAAGTTATTGGGAAATTATGGGAAAGAAAGGTACTTACATTTAATCATATAATTTGTCCGAATAAATGCAAGGTACAAACAAGGTTATTTTAGCCTGTTAATGGATAAATTTTGAAGTGATGACGATTTTGGAATAAAATTAAAAGCGGGTGGAGCGAAGTTACAGGTGCGAGTGACCCAGGTCACAGAAAAGATACATAAATATTTTTCATGGGCACTGGTATTAAAGAAAAGCTTAAGGAATTGTAAAGTAAATTGCGGTGCCTTTACCCGGCTCTGATTCAATCCAGATTCTGCCTCCATGGCGCTCAACTATCTTTTTACAGAGTGCCAGGCCAATGCCCGTACCCGGATATTTTTCACGGTCGTGCTGCAGTCTCTGGAATATTAAAAAAACCCTCTCGAAATACACCTGCTCTATTCCTATTCCATTATCCTTAATTACAAAGTGCCATTCGTTACCCGTCCGCCCGGCGCTGATTTCAACTACCGGCTTATTTTCACCCCTGAATTTTATTGAGTTTGAAATGAGATTCTGGAAGAGCTGTTTCATCTGAATGGGATCTACTTTTACAACAGGAAGATCTTTATATATTATTGAGGCATCACTTTCCTCAATTGCAAACTGAAGATTTTGCATTGCATCTTCAACTATCTCGTTCATGTCGGTAGGAATGAAAGCTTCGCCCCTTGTAGTTACACGTGAGAAGGTCAATAGATCATTAATCTGCTGGTGCATTCTCTTTGCACCATCCACAATATAAGTTATAAATTCATTTGCAGTGCTGTCCAGCTGCTCTTTATACCTGGTAGATAAAAGACTCGTAAAACTGGATACCATTCTCAAAGGCTCCTGAAGATCATGTGAGGCAACATAAGCAAACTGCTCAAGCTCTTTATTGGATACTTCAAGTGCATGTTCAAGCACCTTTTGTTCATGAATGTCAGTACAGGTGCCAAGCCAGTTTAAAACTTCTCCCTCATTATCTGACTGTGGAATTGCCCTAATGAGGAACCAGCGGTATTCACCGTCGTGCCGCCTGATCCGGCTGGTAACTTCATAAGTCTTTTTCATTCTGAGAGATTCCAGCCAGGCTTTTGATATATTTTCTTTATCCTTGGGATGTACCTGATTAACCCACCGCCAGTCAAACGCTTCTTTACTATTTAAACCTGAAAAATCATTCCATTGCTTGTTAACGTAAGTTATATTGCCGTCCTTATCGGCAGTCCACACTATCTGCGGCATTGCCTCAGCAAGCTGTCTGTAGCTTTCCTCATACCTTTCGGCCTGCTCCTTTGCCTCTTTTAATTCTTCCATTGCACGGACACGCTCGGTTATTACTTCAGAAAAAATTATAAGTCCGCCTATCTGTCCCGGTATTTCATACCAGGGACGGATCTCCCATCTTACCCAGTCCGTACTTCCATCGAGTCTCGGGAAAGGATCTGCTTCGCATTTTTCAATTACGCCGCCCAAACACCTCTTATGGATCTCCTTCCAGCGCTCCGGTATCTCAGGAAAAATATCGTAATGGCTGCGGCCTGTAAGGTCCTGTTCTCCAATTTTATAATCTGACAAATAGCGTTTGCTTGCAACAATATATTTCATATCGTGGTCCAGCATTGCAATTGCTGCGGGACTATGTTCAATAAAAAGCTTTAGCAGCTGCTGATTTCTATGAATATTCCTGGCCTGTTCTGCCAGAATTTCTTCCTTCCTGCTGATTTCTGTTATATCCTGGTTGACTATTATTGTCCCGATGATGTTCTTATTTCCATCATAGATTGGGACTGCTGAATTGAGTATTGTCTTGAATGTGCCATCGAAGCATTGAATTGTTAGTTTGTCATTTATAATAGGCTCACCTGTTTTTAACACACGGTATGCTCCCCAGTCTTCGGGCCTGAGCTTATCGCCAGTTTCCTTCCACCATGCATTGTATTCCTTGTAATTATCAACTCCCACATACCTGATTCCCTGCCAGATTGATCTGGCGACAGGATTTCCATAAATGATCGCTCCTTTTTCATCCGTCTGCCAGATTCCAACTGGCAGATTTTCAAGTATAGTGCGCAGCTGGGCTTCAACTTTCTTTCGTGAGATAATCTCCTTGCGCATACTGTTATTCATGTCCCCTAGCTCAAGATTAATTCTGCTCAGTTCATTGGCATATTTTTTTTGTTCCGTAATATCATCGAAAGTGACCAGGACATAAAGTGGAAGTTCTTCACCGGAATGATATAAAGGCTCGGCTGTTATTCTGATCCAGCGGTAGTCATTGTCGGCAGAATTCCTGACTCCCATTATTACATTGCTTACTTTTCTGTTTTCTTTTAATGCAACCATAACAGGGTGAGTGCTGCCCGGAAAATTCGTCCCGTCCTCATGGATCGCTTTCCAGACTGGATCTAAGGATGTGCGCCCTTGTATTTGCTCTTCATTAAGGCCTAGTATTTCCAGTGCAGCCGGATTGGCAGCAATTACCTTGCCATTCGTATCGTGGAAGATTGCTCCCTGGGTCATCTTATTGAACAAAATGCTAAAGCTTTCTACAGATTGAAGAATGATCCTTTCTGTTGTACTTTTCATACATTCCCTGTTTTTAAATAGTTACTCTAAAGCATAGGAGTTGATAAAAAGTTAAAGCTAATTTCGCTCAAGTTCAACAGCCCGGTAAATGGCCGGGAAAGGTGCGGAACTGGAAATAAAGCTGCTTGAAAGAAGTGAAATTATTTATTTAAGGCGGTCTTCAGGAATTCTCTCCTGAAACTGAAGATTTTATTAAGCTTCTTTTTAATAACAAGTGAATTCATTATACGTCCCATCAGTCCGAATGGAATTGCATAATGAACCCGATCTGTCATTTCAATGCCCTGGCTTACCTCCCTGAAAATATGCTGGTGATGCCAGAATTTGTATGGACCGAATCTTTGCTCATCTATGAAAAATTCGTAATCTGTTACATGGGTTATTTCAGTAACCCATGTAACATAAATCAGTGGGAATATTTTGATGCGGTATATGATGATCTGTCCGGGGTACATCTTTTCTGAAAGCTCCGTCTGGATCTTAAAATCCAGTTCAGGAGGAGTCATCTTCTGAAGATTCCCGGGGTCTGAGAAAAATTTCCAGCATTCGTTTTTTCCGATTGGCAAAACCTGCTTTGATTCAAGCCTGTAAACTTTCATAGTCCTTTACATATTATTATTTCATTTGTTTTTCAGCGCCTTTCAGCAGGAAGTCACAAACCACAGGAGAATTGAAGTGAAAGGCTGTGATGGTATCCTGACATGTAAGAAGGCGTTCGGATTGTATCCTGGTCGGATATGTCGCTGTAGCGGTAGGAGAATTGAATGGAGAAGTTATAGAGGAGCTCATATCGGGCAACTAGCCCAAGATAGTAATCATTTCTTAAAGGTCCATAGAGGAACGGTAGATTTTCAGTTTTGGTATATGCAAAAGAAATATCTTTCATTCCTCCTTTTCTGAGGCGTTCAAAATACAGTGAAAAGTTTAGCCCTCGCAATGCCTTGTATTCCGCCTGTAGTCTTAAGTCATCAGCGTTCTGACCTATCCAGTGTCCAAGAGTGTAATTCAAATGTTTATATGTGGTTGTTGGAATATAATGTTCATATACCCATGGATCTATTTTAGTATATTCTGCTCCAAATGAAAGGTTAGCAATAAAAAGATTAGTTCTTTTGAATCCAAAGGTGTAACCCAGCCACGAACTGTGTGTATCGCCTTTCAAGAGCTCAACGGGGTCAATCATGTCGATGAGGACTGTTGAATAGAACTTGTAATTGACAGGGAAACTCAGGTTAATGTCGAAAAACAGCTGTCCATTAGCCCCTGCATCGTCGTCCCGACCAGCATTGTGGTCCTGAAATTTATAAATAAGGAAGGGGATAAGGTATTCGGGCTTTATATAATCACTGTAAATAACTGAATTCCCCAGTGAGACAGTTAGATAGCGCCAAAGGTCGATACTAAGGAAATTTGCGGCTATGAACTTCTGTTTAAACTCCTTTCTAAGGACGGGCTTGCCACTGCGGATCATACCCGTTGGGTAATAATTGACAGAATCAGGAACGTTAGATGTAAGCCAGCCATGAATGTAATAAAAGCGTAGCCATTCAGCCGGCCTCATAGAAAAGCGGATCTGAGGAAATGAAGAAACTTTATCGGAGAGGATGACCTGTCCGAATTCACCGCTGCCCCACCTTTGATAATCCTTAACTAGTGAAACTGCGCCCCATTTCCAGCTGAAATCAATTGAGCCCGATACGTCACTGTATTCGGACCATCCATCCCGGACTGAATTAATAAAATATCCCCTCCCGGGATCGAGTTCTTTAAGGATATCCAAAGTCTTCCCCCTTTCCCCATTGTCATTAAAGGTAAGACTAGCGCCAAACCAGCTGGAATATGTGCCGTATATATATCCCCCCCATCCTCTTTTCCGGGCTGGTTTCCCGTATTGCGAGATTACGGAATACTTAAACTGAGGAGAAGCATAGAATGAGAATAATGAGTCGGTATAGTAAAAGCGGTAAAGATTATAAAGGCCGTTGGTTTTTTCTTGAGAGAATTCCCGGAGATAGAAGTCGAGTTCGGATCTTTGGGTGCTGTTCAGTCCAAGGCGATGCCTAACGGCAGTGTTTAACAATGAACGGATATATTCCCTGGAGTAGGGCTTTACTTCTTTGTTTAACCTGATTATATGGCCGATAGAAAGATCATCCAGGAAACCATAGATGCTGCCTGGCAGCGGCTCGTATGATGGCTGGGCCATGATCACATGAGTGCTAATTAAAAGAATAGCTATAATAATCCGCAGATGCATTAGAGTTATGAGCTTCTTGCTCCCTTTAGGAGAATGTTAAATAAACAGTTCGCTAAATATTTCAGATCAGTCTTTATGGGGCTTTTATCATACTGATCCATATATCTTTCTTCCGATCTCATTATCTCATCCAAAGTTTTGGGAAGGTCGTAGTAAAACGGTGGTATTAGTCCGGGTTTATATATTAATCTCTTCTTTCGCAGTTCTTTGGTATATAGGCTTAAGTAATGTTCGCTTAAAGGTCTTAGTCCAACAAGCTTAAGATCGCCCTTGATCCAGTTATAAAGCATGGGCAGCTCATCAATCCAGTATTTTCTTAAAAATTTTCCCCATGAAGCGATTCTGAAATCATCCTTTATTTTCCCCCCATCCTTAAGATTATTTATTTCATATACAAATTTCTGCAGGTATTCAGCATAGGGATGCATAGTCCTTAGCTTGTAAATATCGATTATTTTACCGCCCTGACCCACTCTTTTCATTTTGAAGAAGATGCCGCAGGAAGAATCATTGGAATTAAAAGCAGGATGATTGATTTTTTGGAAAACAAAATAGGTGAGATTATTAATATCTTTAAAGTATTGTACCTTAAAGCCATAGAAGCAAAATATTCCCAATATGTGTGAAAGCGATAAGACACTGTTGTTCCCTTTTGTCAGAAAATAATAGATCTTTTTAGTTGGTCCCCATTTGGGGAACAGCCTCTTTAGGATAAAGTCCAGTATGTAAAATGGATAGGATATACTTTTGGGATATTTATGAATGATTCTGGAATATCTTTGCTCGAGTGTCTCAGCATGGCAGATAAAAATGCCCTTAAATGGAAGCCATTCATTTACCGCTTCCAGGAAATCTTCCAGCCTGCATATGTTATTTAACCTCTTGAGGTTTATAATGTTTAAAAGATCAACTTCACTGGGGCTGTAATTATCAGGGAATATATAAGGCGGAGAATCTGTCTCAATTATTTTTGTCTTTTGCGGGTCGAGGTTAACGAATGACGAATAAAATTCCTCGGGTGAATTGATATTAGTGCCCGTGCTTACGCTTTTTGCCGTGTGAAGAGATTTTTCATCAGAATTGTATAGCACCTCAAGTTTGTGAGTCAGTAAATCAAACATTGCCTCATCTCTATCTTTGGATGTAAATAAAAATGGGAAAATGCGGCGGGTATTCAATTGTTATGGACGAAAAAGCATCTCTTGATTATGTTCTTAATATTTTGAAAAAGTAATTCTTTGAACCACAGATAATAATTGTTTGTCCAGCGTTGCGGATGAAAAGTAATCATAACCTTATCTGGGAATAAGTTTATGGAATTGATCAAATTAAAGGTGGTGTGGAAATTGAAATTAAAGCCGGAATTTACTTTATCCCTGACGCTGACGGTGGTTCCATTCCATTTTCTTCCGGTGTCAGTCAGATACAATACATTGCGAAAATCCAGGTCAAAATAAGGTTCGCCAATTATCCCCAGGTCCCGGAAGTTATATTTTTTCCATATATCCCGGTTGTCGTATTTTGATCTGGGGCTACCATGCATGCAAATAGTTTCAATCGGGCAGATCTTCCTCAGCATATCAAGATTACGACGGAAAGAGTCATATGCCAGATCAATATTGCCGTTTGTGAGATCCATATCTTCATAATGATAGCCTATTTCATGCCCGAGATTTGCAATTGTTTTTATGATTCTTTCAGAAAAACTTTCCGGCATTATACGGAAATAATAAGTCCCGGAAATTCCCTTGCAATTTTGTATTTTTGCAAATTCCAATGAATTCTCTTTCTTTGCATCAACATCATTCCTGAGTATTATGGTTTTAGCTAATGGAGACCTTAAATAGGCCTGAAAGGATTGGAAGTCATACCTCAGGCTAAGGCTTTCCAGTAATACTTCATATAATTTTATGCTGAAATCGATCATTTAAAGTTAAATTGATAATCGGGATCCTGTCTCATTATTTTAAAGCTGTCAGGAAAATTCTCAACAAACCAAACTAGAAATGCTGTAACATCAATCTTATCATTTAACATCTTGTCGCGCCTTTCTAACCACACCTTTTTTAGGTCAGGCGTAGTTAATAATTCATCGATTTTTGAAAACATATATTCTGTCTGCCCGGGCCTGAAGCCGAAGGTTAAACCGTACTTATGCTCCTCCTCTTCCAGATAAGATATCCTGCCCACAAATGAATTCGCTCTGAGTGAGGGAGTGGCCAGTACTGCTGCCTCGGAACTCATTGTCTGACTGTCGCCAAGGAGCAATGTGGAGAAGTAGATAAAAGAATGTATCATATGCGGCGGAATAGAAACTTTATATCCGTTGAATTCAGGTTCAATGTCATTTTCTGAAGATATAAATATCTTACCGTGTTCTTTTAACTTACAGATTAATCTCCTTTTATCCCCCAAAGAAAGGCCATGATTGCCGATGTCATGATGGGCCTTAAATGAGTTGAACCTTAGAATAAAATATTTTTCATCTTTTAATAGCCCGGCATATCGTAAAACCGCGGGGTCGGGAGTAAATCTTTTAGGATGCAGGTAAGCCAGTTCATGAAATCCCGAATAATAAATGGTCCTTTTGTTTTTTCTTTTATTCTTTAATGCATCGGGAGATAACAACACATCACAGAACGGATGAGCAAATCTGGAAAATAGCGGCTCAACATCGTCGTCGTCGTCATCGAGTATAATGGAATTCATGCCCGTTATCCTGGATGCATGAGCTAAATTTATGGAGGTCCCGATGCCCATATTTATATTCTCCTTTTTAATAATCGTACTGATTGCAGCCAGGTATTTAATTTGATTAATTGATTTTGCAATCAGGTTATCTGATTTGTCTGATAGACTAATGTATCGCAGGCCATAAATATTTAACAATTCCTTTGCACTGGAAATGTTATTTTTAACCGTAATCATTACCTTGTGAGAGCGGTTAATAAGTGCAAAAATCAAATTCCTGTATAGGTGGACATGGCCGGGATGGTTTATATCTAAAAGTATGTTCATTATAGATAGGAGAAATTTTTAAAAGTGCTGTCAAATGCATTTGGTTTTTTTACATGAGAACAAAAGCCATGGACTTTGAGCAAGAAAATGGTCTAATCTGAACAGCTTTTCAATTTTTTCGAAGAAAGGGATTAAAATATTATTAGAATTTACGCGGAAGGGGAGCCAATGGAATCCCTTAATACGGCAGATTTCAAAACCATATTTCTGAATTAGTTCTTTATACTGGAGCAGATTCAAGTGATAAGACGGGCTCCGGTTTTTTCTTAATTTATGCAAATAGAAGCGCCAACTCCATGTGTTTGAACCGACAAATATCAAAATCCCATTACCCTTAAGTAACTGGTTTGCCTTACTCATGAGCAGTTCTGGTTTTGTGACCAGAAAAATTTCGATTGCCAGGACGGCATCATAGCCGCTGCCTTCAAAGTCTTCTAAATTTATACAATATGATTCCTCGATTCCCTTCATTTTCGAAAGCTCGACGGCAATAGGATCAATATCTATATTAGTTACCTTATACCCCAACTTGCAAAGGGGCAAAGCAAACCGGCCTGTACCTCCTCCTATATCAAGAATAGTTAACGGATCCTTTGTCAGAGAATGGAGAATGAAGTCAAGCTCATGCTTTGTTTTATAAAATCCCATGCGGTTTTTATAACCGTATGGATTCTCATCGTCCCAAAGATATAAAAACCTATTCTTTACCATGATACTTCGTGATATGTTTAATTTCTTTATATATCTTTAATGCCAGTTTACCAAAGGCAAAACGGAATAAACCGTGGACTTTAATAAAACGGCCATAATTTACAATATCCCCGCCGAATTTTTTTTTATATTCACGCACTCCATAAGGTATCTCCGGTTTACCTGCACCCCCGAAATCAAATATTTTATACCCATTTTCTTTTGCCCACAAAAACACATCCCATGGTAAAAGATCATTTGGATATTTGCTGTAATATGAAGAAAGCGCGCCGGAATAGAAGTCATAGATTGTATTCTTAAAAGCAAGAGCAAACATGCAGCCGATAATCATGCCATTATATTTAACAGAGTACAATATGAATTTATGATTATTATTTAATGATTCCATTAAGCCGGTGAAGTAGCTGAAAGGTAGTAAAGGCAGCCCGGCATTTTGATATACCCTGGAAATAATATTATAAGATTCCTTTAGTATAGCGGGAGATGATTCGGCAGAGAATTTAAGGTTTTCCTTTTGTGCTCTCCGTATTTCATTTTTTCTTTTTGGATGAACATTCTTCCATAATTTTTCTTCGGGGAGTGTCAGGTTGATAATAATGTTCAGATGGTCCTCAAATTTATAGCCATGTTTCTGATAAATGTCCTTATATGGCGAGGATTCATAATGATTACGCACCTGAGTATAAATTACTTTCCGGGGAATGATTCTATCATAAGTCTCAAGTAGTATTTCCAATAAATCAGGATTATCGTCCTCGATCAAGGGGCCGCTTAATATTATAGACCTGCAGGAAAAATAGCCAGTCAGCCCTCTTCTTACCTGCTGAATCTGAGCAATTAAAAGTGCCAAAATTTCACTTTTGCTGGTAATGCAAATAAATATTAAGTCATGGTATCTTAAGCTTTTATAGGCCAAAAACATCTCATATGAGTGGAATATTGTCCCCTGGGGATGCCTTAGAACAAATTCGTTCCATTTTGCGGGATTGATTAATTTATAGTCTATAATAATTTCGTAACCTTTCTGCATACAACTATCTTCAGATCCAGTTCATCATTTTTATTTTATATACCGAATTAACATCCAGAGAATATTCCCCCTGGCTGATCAGTTTTGAATTTTTCGAATAATATTCCCACAGGGACTTGTTCTGATATAATTCAAAAATAGACGAAGAAATGGATTGGGAGTCTTTCTGAGGTATGAGCGATCCATTAACTTTATTCCTGCATATTTCTGAAATGCCGGAAATGTCAGTGCTGATTACAGGGATTCCATAACTGATAGCCTCCATCAATACGACAGGGATCCCTTCCATATCATTCTTGACGATGACAGAAGGCAGGACAAATACATCAATTGCTTTATAGAACCGGCTTTTATCTTCACCGCTGATTCTTCCATAAACTTTTACATCGTTAGACAGCTTATTCTTATTTATAAATTCATTTATCATGAGTTTATATTTTTTCTCACCATCCCCGGCGATATGCACTTTAAGCGATATGCCATAAACATATTTCAGGTGCAGTACGGCATCCAGGAAGTATTGTATCCCTTTTTTTTTCGTAAAATAGGACATGAAACCTATGTTTATCTCTGAACCGCGATAACGGGATGCGAAATTATTGTCAGGTCGATTTACACCAAGTCTGGCTAAAATAACTTTGGAACCATTGACGTGGTAATTATTTATGATATAATATTTATTGAAGTCGGAGATTGTAAAAGTGTATTTCGTTTTATTTATAAGGTAGCTGAGCCAGTTGTTCCTGTAAAAGATGTCATATGCATGGCAGGTAATGAACAGGTCGCATTCATCATTCAGGTATTCTTTTATCAGGCAGGCAACAATGGATGCCTGTGTTGCAAATTGTGCATGTATAGAACCCGCATTTTCAACTATACTCTTATCCATTTTTAAGAAATAGTAGATGCTTTGAATTCCTATTATAAAATTATAACAGCCCAGATAGTTCTTTCTGTTATGCCAGAAAAAATTCAGGCAAAAGGCCAGATACCTCATATTCAGATTTAATTTTTTATTTGCATAGATAACCGATATCCCACGACGCGATAATTCAGAAAGCCCTTTATTATAAAATTCAGTGCTCGGTCGCAGTAGAATTACGATAAATGAAGTTGTCCTTGCAAAGGAAAGTAATTCATCGATCATCCACGGGGATAAATTCTTTACGATGTAAAGCCTGATCTTTTTCATAATAAGCTGAATAAACACAGAAATACATTCATATTGACAAGAAAACATTAAACTGGAATATATTGTATTGATTTCGGCTTGGGAAAAAACAGAATAAATGAAAAAATTGCTGAAACATCCCTGAAAATAAAATAAACAGGAATAAAAAAGCTCGTTTTAGTCCTTATTTTATAGTAAGGGATACTTCTCAATAAAATTAAAGCCGTATAGGGGAGCAAAACATATATATTCCATCTGAGAAGAAAAAAGAAAAGTGACAATAACAGTAAGAGCAAAGTATAATCGGTTCTGAATAGCAGGCGCAAAATATATTTATTCAGAATATGATCTCTGTATAAAACGCCTCTTAAATAGAACTCATCGCCGTTGAGTATCCGGGCCCACATTCTTTTCCTGTTCTTGTAATTAACGGTATGATGAACTGCAGCAACAGTACATTTTCTGAATAGTTTTACTTCAGCCTTGGCTAACCTAAGTCCAAAATCATAATCTTCACTTACCCTGTACTTTGACCTCATCCCGCCAGCTTTTTCCCATAAATTTTTTTTTATCAGGAACAACCCGCCAGTAGTAACTTCATCATTCCTGTCTTTCTTTATTTTATATCGCAGTTCACTATATAAATACCTTCCATTCATATCGTAATAATAATCTATGATCTCACCCGATACGAAATTGAATTTTAATCCGTAATTCTCATTGTATACACAAGGAATAAAATCTGCCCGGATCTCCATGTCACCATCAATAAAAAACAATACATCCCCATGGGCTTCTTTGGCCCCGACGTTCCTTGCAACTGCCGGATTAGCTTTCCCTGTTATCTTGAATGCTCTGACCCGATTGTAGCATTTTACACGCTCAATACTGTCGTCTGTTGAGGCAGAGTCCACATATATAATTTCGCTGTCAGTAAGACGGTTTACGGTGACTGCAGTGAGAATACTTTCAATGCATCTTTTCAGCTTTATTCCTTCGTTGCGTCCAATGATTATAAAAGAGATCATAAATACTTCAGCGGTTCTCATGCATCTGACCCCTGCCGGTAACAGGCAGGGGGTCATTTGCTTTTTAATTGTTCAATTGTTATGCGGGATTGATAGATTTGGTTATCATTGAAAATGGTGCGCTTCCTCACAATGAGGTCATTCAGAAAAAACATCAGAATAATGAGTGAAATAAGTAAAGTATGCCTTTTTTTTTGGGTAAGGGCTGTAATATTAAAGTTTGCAAAAATGAGCAATATCGAAAAAGTAATGCACTCCTGGTATCTTAATACTCCTGACTTAAGTGAATTAAATAAAACCAGCATTAAGAACGAAAGAATATAGATCATATTTTCTTTCAAAAAGATTCTTGCTTTTACCCAATAAGCGGATATTTTATAAAGAATGTATAATTGCAGCGGTGCCTGTATTAATTTTGCCAGTCCATCCAGGGATAGTGAAGAAGGATCTTTTGCAAATATACCATATTTTAAGAGGGGCGGGACCCATATTTCCGGGGTAAAGATGGCTAATGTAAAATAATAAATCCGGTACTTGGTGAAAGCAAGTGGATCGTTTAATATACCTTTTAATAATCTTTCTATTCCCTGCACATAATGGGCATTCCCTGAATTATCTGTAATTTTGAACGAGCCTGCATTGACATACTTTCCATATGGTATGTTATTCAATAACCAGTCAATGCCAGCAAATTCTATACAGAACAATAACAGATAGACAATAATAAATTTTAATCCGTTTTTGTTGGATGACAATAAATATGCTGTTAAATAAATGGGAGATAAATAAGGTCTCAGAAAAAATAGCAAAATTAAACTGAAAATCATTTGGGCTTTAGTGTTATTCTTGCAGCTGTAGAAAAACCATAAAGTGCAGAGCAGTATTAAAATTTCTTTTAAGAAAGTAACCGCATATAATAAGAAAACCGGATTAAAAGCATAAATATAAACAATGGTTTTTGAAAGTGATGTGTTATTATAAATCAGTTTATAGAAAATAATTGTTGAAACCTGGAAGTAAATGATATTGAGGAATTTAAATATGAGAGGTGCATAGCCGAATATAAAATATAGAAAACCTCCGATGCTGAAACTTAAAAAAGGGAGCTCGTCAAAACTATTGCTGAAATATGGCAGGGCCGAAACGGAATCAATATTTCTCAATATCAGGCTTTCATTAAATCCTGAAAACGGCAACGAAGTTATATTATTCGAAAATATCCTGGCATAAGTATTGTAAATTACGTCATCAGGATAAATGCCCGGGAAGGTCCGGTAATGATAATATGAAAATATATGCGACAGTAATAAGAATATAAGAAGAAAAATATTTTGTCTAAGTAATAATACTTTTAAGAATGGAGAACCGTTTTTCCTGCAGTAATTCCAGATACTTAAAATGAGTATTGGCTCCAGCAATATAAAAGCAAATATTTCATTTCCCTGAAACATCCTTGTCACCTGGATATGGATGGTATTTGGTTTTAATTTGAATCAAGAAGAGATTCGTAAAGGTCGGCCCATTTAGTAATGACATTGGGCCAGTGTACTTTATTTTTGACATGCTCTTCCAATTCAGCTGAACAGCATGGAACAGAATCAGGATCACTGGTGAAAATTATTATTTTTGCAAGTAAATCATCAAGATCATTGACCCAGCATAATTTACCGCCCCATTTTGATTCAATAAATTTATATGGCAGCCAGTTTCCGGCAATAATTCTGTTGCCAAGGTAAATATGTTCAAGCAGTGTCGAGCAGCAGGCGTCATTAAGGGTTACTATAACGAACAAATCAACTGACATTCTTAATAATGCAAGTTCTTTGTCATCCAGGAATTCTACAAGAACCTTGTGTTCAATATTTGTACTCTCCAGCATTTTCAGAACTTTTTTGTAGTATGAATTCTTCAATCCATAGGTCATGGGCAGTAGTAGAAAAAGTTTGTCTTTATCCCGGGATGATAAGGCTTTAAGTCGTTCCAGAATGCTTAAATGTTGATGGAATGACTGTCCGCTATATCCAATCTGTACAATATATTTATTTAAGGGAAGGTGGAAATGAGATTTAGCATTATTTTTAAGGGTGCTGTTTTTTATTGCTATTATTTCTTTTAGAGGTTCGCTTCCTAATTCAACTGTCTTTCTTTTTTTATCAGAGAGCGCTTTAAACCTCAGGTCGTATTTATCTGCAAGAGATTCGGCGGCAAAAGTTATATAATCTGCATTATCATTCAAATCAAATTGTTTTTTTATAAATTTATCAGAGGCGGAATATATATCGCTGCCCCAGTATGAAACAATGAGTTTATTGCATCTGCTTTTTATAAAGTCGCTTAAAACTTCTGTTGTATTTTCGAAAGACTGGATATTGCAGATATCATATTTGTCAGTTACGGTTTTTGCTAATTCAAGCAGATTATACTTTCTGTAATAATACCTTATTTTAGGTATTTTATTAAAGAAGCCTAATTGCGGAGAATAAATCTTATCAAAATATTTGTACGTATCTGGGTTTGTAACTTTGAGCAAGGAAAATGCATCAATAATGACATTTCCCCTGTAATATTCCTTTAAGTGCCGGCATAAATTTATATTATATTGGTGATTGGCATTGCCGACAATTAATATTTTCATTTTATTCATGCCCGGGATTATTATTATCTTTTTTTAATTATCTTAGCAGGATTGCCCCCGACAACTGTATATGGCTCAGTATTTTTAGTCACAATTGAGCCGGCAGCCAAAACTGATCCCTGCCCAATTTTCTGAACTCCAGGAGTAATTATTACTCTTGTTCCAATCCAAACGTCATCTTCTATAATCAGTCCCTCGGATTTTATATACCCCTGGTCATTTATTGGAATTTCCGTCAGGCTGAACTTATGATTTTGCCGGAAAATGATAACTTCAGGCCCCATCAATACATTATTACCGATCAGGGTATCGGAAGGTATCTGGCATCTAAATCCTATGCCGCTATTATCGCCAATCTGAATATTTTTTCCTCCGCCGAAATCTGCCAGGCGCTCAATTGTAACGTTATTTCCACAGTACCTGAAGATATGCCTGCAGCATAATTGTCGAAGCTTATTGAATACAGATCCGCCATAGCCTGAAGACCGCGGCAGATGTTTAAATATCATCCGGTATAATATCAGCGCAAATATTCTTTTTATTCTTTTCATTGTTAATGATATTGTTGAATATTAAATATTGTATCAGGAATACCAGAATTGACGATATTACAACAGACAAGGCGGCTCCGCTCATTTTGAAATAATAAATTCCTGCTATAATTAAAACCGAATATATGGGAACAGCTATAATATCCACCAATGTGTTGACAGATATTTTCCCGAGCCCGAACAGGGCTGAAGATTTTATTATGAGCTGATTCTTAAAAAACCAGGCTACAGCCAGCAATTCAAAATAAGCAATTGAATGTGAGTATTTACCATGAAATGCATTATTCAGGAATATTGGCATTAAAACTAGGGAAGCAGCTGTTATAAATAAAGAGACCTTTAACGACAAACCATCATACTTCCTTACTTTACTCAGCCAATTATTAAAATCGTCAGATAACTCGGAAAAAAAAGGATTGGTAACCTGCATAATAGTTGTGGAAAATATCTGAAATACAGATAAAAGCGTGACCGCAAAGCTGTAAAACCCGATTTCTGTTCTATCAGTAATAAAGTAGTTTATAATAATGATATCAAGACTGTATGCCAAAATTGTCGTAAAATTGGCGGCTAAAGAAATAAAAGAGTATTTATTGTGTAATCTAAAGGGATTCCTGGTCTCAACACTGTTAATGCCCGAATTAATTGCTTTAAGGTGACGTACTAAAAATATATTAGTTAAAATATACCCGCAGATTATTGAAACAATATAGCCTTTCAGCAAAAGAAAATATGTTGATATAATTACAATGATAATGGAAAAACTTTTAGTAATGATCTGTATTCTGGAATATGACTGTATTTTTTTTAATGCCTGCAAATAGGACAGAAATACTCCGCTTATAATCTGCGGCAGTATGCCTATTCCATATAAAAGCATATAAATGTTTATATCGTTAAGAGGAGAAAATAATTTAGATAATGAAAATACTATTATAATTATGTAAGAGATGATTGCACCAATAAACGAATACTGAAGTCCTTTTTTATAAAGAAATAATTTTTCACCCTCTGGCCTGTTCTCTGAACACAGTTTCAGAATGGAAATGTTGTATCCGATTCCTCCCAGTGTTACAAAAATATTTCCATAGGTTTGCAATAATTTTATTGTTCCAATATCTTCCGGACTTAATATCCAGGCGACAAAAAGCTGAGAAATAAAACCAAAAAATGACAGAAGCGTGTTTGCGCCCAGTAAATGAAAAAATCCTTTCTTATAGACAGACCGAATGTACTCTTTATAAACTGAATATATAATATGCATTTATACTCATTGCGGGTAAATAAAACCTTTAGTTTGCAGCGGCAACAGCGTAAATCCGTTCACTTATCTGGCCATTTATTATTTTCCCGAAATAACCGGTTCGGGAGATGACATAATGTGCTTTGTCCAGCGTTTCTTTCAGGGCGCAAATATTGAAATGTTGGATAACAGTATCGTCTGGCTTGTAACTGGGATCGGGTAACATCTGTTTATAATACAGGTCAAATTCAAGATTGGGTGTTAAAATAAATATTTCACCCTTATAATCAATCCTTTTCCTAATTTCTGACAGTTCTTTCTCTATATGCCTGATATGAGCAAAGCTATGAAGAAAGTATACCTTGTTAAAATTACTAACTGATTCAAGATTCTGAATAAACCATTCCGGCCTGTCATTTAACCCAAGGTACTCAATATCATATCCAAAATATTGGGCATCGCTTTTCGATTGAAAGTATTTCACGGCCGTTCCTATGCCGCATCCATAATCGATTATTACATCATTCTTATGCGGGGCGATTATATTAAACATAAAATCCAATTCCGCTCTGTATTTGGCAGTGCTGTTGAATTCAAGTAACTTATTTGAATATTCAGTGGGCATAAATAAATGCTTCCCTTAATTTTTTGCAGATATAAGCAGTTTCTGATTCTAAAAGCTGAGAATACATCGGCAGTGATATTTCACAATCGCTGACATATTCAGTTTTGGGTAATGCAATATTCTTATCCCGGTAAATTGAAAATAAATGAACAGCCTGGTAATGGACTGAGGTTTGAATTCCAGCCTGGTACAGCGTTTTTCTGACATTTTCGCGCCTTTCCAGATTTGAATTCCTTAATATAACAGGGAAGATATAATTTGACGAAAAGCAGCCGGCGTTCTGGAACGGAATAATTAGCTCATCTAATTCAGAAAGCAATTTTATGTAGTGGCTTCTAATCCCAATTCTTTTTTTAATATCCTTCTGAAGTTTATCAAGCTGAACTATGGCAATTGAAGCCCGCAGATCATCCATCCTGTAATTAAATCCTAAGGAAACTACATCGTAATTGGTGCAATGCCCCTTGGCGCGATCATATGAAAGGGTTGTCATGCCATGGGACCTCAGGAGTCTGGCCTTTTCATAATATTCCCGGTTATTGGTTACAAGCATGCCTCCTTCGCCAGCGCTGATATTCTTATTTGAGAAGAAACTGAAGCATCCTATATCGCCAATTGTCCCTAATTTGTTTGTCCCATATTCTGATAGGGGAGCATGGCATGCATCTTCAATTACCTTTAAGTTGTGTTTGCCCGCAATTTCCATTATCTGATCCATACGGCAGGCAAAACCGCCGTAATGCATTACAATAATGGCTTTGGTTTTGTCATTGATCAGACCTTCAATCAAATTATAATCAATTGTAAGTTCATCATAGCTCAGTATGTCACAAAAGACCGGGATGGCGCCGGTGTATCTTATTGCATTAACAGTTGCAGAAAAAGTCAAAGAGGGACAAATTACCTCATCGCCGGCTTCCAGTCCTGCCAATATCATTGCAAGGTGTAATGCGGCAGTACAATTTGTCACAGCAACAGAATATTTTACCCGAAGCATATTGCTGAATTTATTTTCCAATTCATCGACTTTGGGGCCCATTGAAATCCAGCCAGAGCGTATTGTTTCTAGTACTGCTTTCTGCTCCCTGTCGTCAAAATTCAGTTTAAACAATGGTATTTTATAGTTCATGCTTCATCAAATGTTATAAATTTCACTTTTGTAATAAGATAAATTCTGCTTAAACCATTCAATTGTTTTAATTAGACCGGACTTCAGGTCATATTGCGGGTTCCAGGTTGTATTGGATAATATTTTGTCGTTATTACACAATAAATTCATCACTTCGCTATTCCCAGGTCTTATCCTTTCTTGTTCATACTGAAATTCGACTTCGACATTAAGTATGCCGGCAATTATATCTGCAAGGTCCCTGACTGATATATTCCTATTCATGCCAATATTGGTGACTTCGCCAAAAAGTTTTTGTGATTTATAAATTTCAATGAAACCGCTAATCGTATCATCTACAAATGTAAAATCTCTCTTTGGCAAAAGATTACCTGTTTGTACTTCTGTTCGTGAATTAAGCAACTGTAAAATTATCGAAGGAATAACAGCTCTGGCAGACTGGCGGGGCCCATATGTATTGAAAGGCCTGGCGATTTTAACTGGCAGGCCAAAACAGCGATAATAACTTAGAGCCAACTGGTCGGCTGCAATTTTGGAGGCTGAGTATGGAGACTGGCTGCTAAGCGGATGATTTTCATCTATCGGAGTATATTGAGCTGTACCATAGACTTCACTGGTTGAAGTAATAATTACGTTCTCAAGTTTATTTAGCCTTGAAGCCTCAAGTATGTTATAGGTGCCCTCTAAATTGGTTTTAATATATGCCAGGGGAGAGAAATAGGAATATGGAATTCCAATTAACGCGGCCAGGTGGAAAACGGTATCGCATCCTTCGAGCGCTTTCGATACTGAATCGAAATCCCTGATATCCCCGCAGATTATTTCGATGTCTTTTTTAACGATAGACTTATCAATCCAGCCCCAGCTGTTCTTTGAATTATATCTGATAAATGCCTTTACATTAAAACCATCCACGGCTAATCTTTCAGTCAAAAAAGAGCCAATAAAACCACCTGCTCCCGTAACAAGAATTTTATTCATTTAGCTGTCCTGGTAAAATGGTTATTATATATCTCTTGTGCTTCCTCATAATCCTTTACCTGTCCTATGTCAAGCCAGTATTCTGAAATTTCATATTTTGAAATAAGTATATTATTATCCAGCATATTAAGTATCAGGCTGTCCATATTATAATATTCATTTTCGGGGATCAGTTGAAATATATCAGGCTTGAATATGTAAACCCCGGCAAGGATCTTGTGTCTCAGGTTGGGTTTTTCCTCAATTCCTTTTACATAATCTCCTTCATAAAAAACATTGCCAAATGAAAAAGGCATTACGTATTCTTTTATTGAAATCGTCAGCATAGTATTAATATTAATTGCAAAATCATATAGGTTGCCAAAATTCAAAAGAGTTAAAATATCACCATTCATCACAAGAAAGGGTTCATTTAGTTCTTTTTTTAATAATGATAGAGGTCCGACGGTTCCAAGGGGTTTATTCTCCTTACTTACTTTTAATTTAATTCCATATCTGCTTCCGTCGCCGAAAAAATTCTCTATGTATTCCGACCTGTAATTTGTTGCCAGATATATTTCATTGAAGCCGCATTTTTTAAGGCTCTCTATTTGAATTTCCAGGACTGACTTTTCCCCTATGGGTAAAAGAGGCTTGGGGATTATTTCAGTAAATGGTTTCAGTCTTGAGCCTAGTCCGCCGGCAAGTATTACTGCTTTCATATTGTCTTGTTATCAGCTTTTATTTTTTATATTTCTTTCTGATGGATAACTGTAATAATACTTTTTATAATATCCATAACCGTTTTTATAGTTGAAATTATTTAGTATTACTCCTAAGAAGGTACTTTTATCATTCTTCACCAGACTGACTGCTTCCTCCATCAGATCATTTACGGTTTTATCAGCGGAAACAACCAAAACAGTTCCGTCAACAATTTTTGATAATATTTCAGAATCAACTACGGCAACTACCGGGGGTGAATCCAAAATTACCATGTCAAATCTATTTTGCATTTCTTTCAGAAAAGTCTTCATGGCTGGGGAGCCCAATATTTCCGGGGGATCCGGCGGGATTGTTCCGGAGGTAATGAATTGCAGATTATTTATTTCCGAACACCTGAGGATCCTTTCAATAGTAGCTCTGTTTGAGAAATAATCGGAAAGCCCGGGTGCTTTTTCAACTCCCATAATGGAGTGAACCCTGGGCTTCCTTAAATCACAGTCAATCAGAAGTGTTTTTTTGTTTGCTAAAGCAAAGCTAAGAGCTAAATTATTTGAAACCACTGTCTTGCCCTCTTTCTCTGCGGGTGAAGTGACTAAAACTGTTTTTAAGGGGTTATGATTAAGGTTTGAAAATACCAGACGGATTCTCAAAGCCCGGAATGCTTCCCTTACGGATGGATCCAGGTCATTCTTTAAAAAATCCTTAAATTTTTGCGATCCATTATTCCCGCCTGTTTTGAAATGGGGTATCCAGGTAAGGACTTTGATGTTCTTGTTTTGAATATCAAAAGGAGATTTGATCCTTTCATTTAAGTAGTCTTTTACCAGCAAGAAACAGAATGAGGAGACCAGGCCGCCCAAGAGACCCATTATAATAAGTAATGTCCTATTAGGCTTAAAAGGCTTATCGGGTATCCTTCCCTTACCGATAATAATTATATTCCCCGGCTGCGAGAGCTCATTGATCATGGACTCCTGGTATTTCTGTTCAATAACAATATATAAGTGCTGAAGGGATTCCCGCTTCCTCTCATACTGGGCCAATTCAATTGATTTTTTAGGAAGCATATTAAAATTCTCCTCATATTTCCTGATGATTGATTCCTGTCCCCTTAGCTTGATGTTGAGCGAATGATTATTTACTTCTTCTTCTATTAGTTTTTGAGTTAGATCCTTTATCTGTTCAGGACTGCTTGCAAAAGCATCAGTTTTTATGTTATTAATTAATTCAGTCAATTTATTTTTTAACTCTGATATTTTTCTGTCATAGTCTTTTAATTTTGTGGAAATTTCAGAATTGATATTTTTGCTGACTACAGCAAGATCTCTGGTGATTTGGAGCTCTGCCAGTTGTTTTTGAAGTGCTTCAATATATGCCTGTGAGGTTTGACTTTCGAGGTTTTCGGCTAGATGAGGATCCTGTCTTTTGATCTCACTTTTATACTGGTTAAGTGCCTCGTTTGAAGTCATGAGCTCAATTTTAGCGGCATCCCTCTGCGCATCAAGTTCCGATAATTGTTTAATAAGTGCTGTCGATTGTGCATCCAAAGAAATTATCTTACCCTTTTCCTGAAAGCTTTTTAATGTATCTTCTGCAATATTCAGCTCTTTCAATTTTTCTTTGCTCTGGTTTCCTAAAAACCTTCGGATATTTGAGAGCAGGTTCCTGTTGCTTTCAAGATTAAATTGCCTGTATTGTGCGGCACATGTATTTGCAATCAGAGCAGCTTCATACGGAGAAGGTGATTCGGCTGAGATTTCAACTACATCAATCCCGTTTATCTGTTCTGCCGAGACAATTCTTTTCAGCAAATTTGTGATATATTTTAACTTTTTATCATAAGATGATGCTGAAGTATCCTTTACTATTAAGTAACTAAACAGCGCCTTGTTTTTTGAATTGCTGAAGCTGTCAATGAGGGCTTTCCCATACATTTCTCTTATGTCATAGTTCTTGATAACTTCTATTTCATTTGCAATAAATCTGTCATTTACCAGATCGCCGATTTCGGGTAACCCTTTTGATTCGAGTATGCCTTTCTGCTGCTGCATAATCTTTAGCGTAACTGTAGACTTATAAATATCCTCTGACAGGAATGCATAAAGGATAGAGGAGACGGTTATTATTAAACATATAAGAATAAAAGTTGAGAGATTTACTTGAACCAGCCTGATGTAATCCTTAAGCGATTTGGAACCCTGAAGCAAATATTTATTTATATCAGGATTTGTATTTTCCATTATTATTCCTTGAAATGATTAATAATTATTTTAACGGCAATTAAATAGGAAAGGTCTGATATGTCTATAAACCTTCCTGGTGCAGCTCCGCCATGTTAATTACATTGTCCCTCAATTATGAGCCTTCAGCAAAGTACCTTTTGACGGGAATATATTTCACTCGATCTCATTTAATATCATATCCGAAGAAACCGGTCTTGCGGAAAAAAATATATATATTTTTCATCTTTTCCGTATTGCATTGCAATTCGGATATTAATTAGTAACAAGTATATATTATCATTTCAGCTTTATGGAAAAGAGGATAAGAGAAACTCCTAAACTGAGGATTTCAATTGTAGAGAATGATTCAACAGATGCAATTGCCATAAAAAAGAATCTTGAAGAATCAGGATATGAAATAACCGGTATCTATTGTTCAGGTAAGGAAGCCGTCAAAAGTATTTCTGAAACTGAAACTGACGTCATATTGATAGAAATAGTGCTCGGCGGAACAGTGGACGGGATTGATACAGTTGAAAGGATCATGCTTGCTCAAAGTATTCCTGTTGTCTTTATTGCAGGGAGTCTGGACCAGATAAACGTGTCCAGGATGAGTTTTATTACTAACTATACTATTTTACTTAAGCCCTTTACATACAGTGAGCTGATTAAGGCTATTGAGGTTGTCTATAAAAGCTATATGAAATCAATTGACTTTTACAGGAATTGCAGAAGGCTCATACTGGAAGTCAACCCCTATAAGATTGATTTTATAAAAAAGGTTGACTATTTGATCAAAAAGCTCTCTGAACTAGAAGAAGTTGAAGATTATGAAAAAACAAAATATTTATTAAATGAGATCAGGTCACATTTCAGACTATATATTAATACGGAAGACCCTGCTTATTTGCTGGATAAGAATTTAAGAAGGTCAATTGGTCAAATTATTGAATATGCTGATCAACTTTTAGAAAAACTGGACGGCATGGACACTGAGGAAATAAAAAATTACATAAGCCGGATAAGCATTTATTTAAAAGTTTATTTTTATTTCCATGAGAAGGAAGACGGATCAACCTGAATGGCCATCCTTTGTTAATTTTCTGGCAATTTCGGAGATGTCGTCCTTTGTTTTACCGGCCACAAGCTTTTTTAATGATTCATAGTATTCTTTCAGATCCTTATAAGCAGGATCTTCCTCAAGTAATTTAAGCAATTCGGGATCAGGCTGTGTCGCCTTGAATACGTAATCAAATATCTCACGCTGTGTTAATTTTTTTGCCATATTCATTTCTACGGTTAATCGTTTTAGGGTGACTACCTGATACTTATGATATTATTTACTTAAATTCAACTATTTTGAACAGATAGTAAGCACGTTTTTATGAAGGAAGACTGAATACTATTGAGTGATGGTGCAGCCGGAGCAGAGCACTTTCACCGATGGAATATTTGCCTTTAGAGTTTAAGCCGGCCCGCAATGGAAGCCTTAAAAATCTTTACAAGATATTCGAGCGTATTGCGGTATTTCACCCTGTATAAGTCGGCTGTAAAGTCCCTGATATAAACTTTCAGATAATCGGACAACTGACTGATGGTATTTCCTTCTCGGAAGTCGAATGCAATATCGGTAAGAGCCGAAGCAATACATTCAGCTTCAAGACGGTTAAGTTTATTAGTCTTCAAATAAGTTCTTTTCATTTTTAAGATTGTACTTTTAAGAGAGTTATAGATAATATCATCCATGCTGAAGCGTTCAAAATGGCTGGGGCTTTCTTCAGTAAAATAATCCACCGGATACTGATTATATCCCATAAGTCTTTCAACGAGCGGGTTTAATGGAATTGCCGGGCAGAAATCAGTTTTGTTTTCCAGATAGTCCATTAGGCCAGAAATCATTTCTCTTTTCCTGGATTTATATGCAAGCGGAATATGCATAAAATCTTCATAACTGATTAATTTACCCGAGATAGAGGCTGCCCCATCCTTAACAATATAGATGGAGCCAAAATGGTCGATTTTATGGAAACCAAGCTTTTTTATTGCAGAGAAAAGAGTGTCCAGCATTCTTGCAAAGAAAGGATCAGTCTCTCTGAACAACTGATTTAAATACTGTTCCACACGAATTGTGACTATCTTATTCAGAAAGAATAAGGCGCCGGTACTATCGGTAATGGGGTCAGACCAGTTCACAAGGAAACATTTCAGGTTAAGCATATTGCGTTTGGAATTCCAGACGAAGAGCTTGCTGATGCTTTCAATGGCTATGTCCTCAACAGAAAGCTCCCAGCGTTTATTAATGCTGGCAATTTTACCGATTTTATTTCTGACGTTAAAACGGGCGAGTTCATAGGAGATTTTAATTAGGAGGTTAATGCTGAGCTGAGAGATATTTTCTGCATTAAGCTCACAAACCAGTCCGAAAAGATCTTTGGAATGTGGCCTTAAAATGTCAGAAAAGGGGGTGCACGGTTCAATAATTCTCTCACTTTCAATCATTGTGCTCTGTGTCGTTCTTATCATCTAAGCCTCAAGCAAATAAAATGAAAATCATTTATTAAGCATCTGCCGAATAACTTGAGGAAACAGTATATCCTTCTTTCTCTGTGAGAACTCATAGAATATTTTACCTTTTTGAGTTAAAAATTAAAGGCAAAAAAAAGAGGATTGAAAGTTCTTTGACGGAAGTTTTATCCGGTTATTCAGGAAGCAAGGGTAGCGGATGCGAGGCTATTGCACTTTTTATGTCGCAGTATTTTTTTATGGACATATTTTTTATAAAATCAGTTAAAATTTAAATTAATTTGGAGGATCCATTTATTACATATAGCCAGGCATGAACAAGAATACTAGGGCAACTCACTATGAACGGTAATGAAGCCAAGGGGTTAGGCTGAGGGCGGGTATGATAAATTTAAAGCCCAAAAAACAGAGTTCCCGGGCTTTAAATGCTTGGAGGCCTGAAGGTCATACTTATTTCATAAGCAGCAGTTTTTTGATTTGAGAGAAATTATCAGACTGCATCCTGTAGAGATATACTCCGCTTGCAGCACTTCTTCCCGCATCATCTCTTCCGTTCCATCTTATGCTGTATACTCCGGGATTTTGCTCCGAATTAGTCAGCGTGGCAATAACCTGTCCAAGTAAGTTAATGATATCAATCCTTACATGCGAACGTTCTGCTACTTCGTATGTTATGGTGGTAGCAGGGTTAAAGGGATTGGGGTAATTATCCATAAGCCTGTAGCTGAAATGTTCCTGAACACTTTCGTTATTTTTAGTACCTGTAGTCGACTGCCCAAAAACCTCAAGCTCATATAGTGAATAACCCCACTCTGTGGCGCGCTGAATGCCATACATCCTTACATAACGGGCATTCTGTGAGCAGGTTATTGCATCAAGCCCTCCGTCGCTGTTTGTTTCGTTTTTTACCGTGGTCCAGTTATTGCCGTTCTCTGATAAATCTATTCTATACTGTCTGCCGTAAGCCGACTCCCAGTGAAGCAATACCTGCTCAACCTTATAGACCTCCTGTAGGTCAACTGTAATTGTCTGCGGATCACTGAAAGCGGAGGACCACCTTGT